>DATGJE010000224.1:0-8982 GCA_035295305.1 Candidatus Acidiferrales bacterium
CAGAACCGAGGCGAGAATCCCCTGAAAGACCAGCGCATTCGCCGGAGTGCGGAATCGCGGATGCACGCCACGAACCACGCGAAAAAAGAGGCCATCGCGTGCCATCGCGTAATCCACGCGCGCATTCGTCAAAATGGACGAGTTCAGCGTGCCGAGCGCGCAGATCATCATCACAATCGTCATCCACGTCGCCGCGTCGGCTCCGGTTGCGCGCGCGATCACGTCAGACGCGATGTGCGTCGACGCCGCCACGGTCGCAAACGGCAGCACGTAGAAGCAGGCGGCGCTCATCGCCGTGTAAATCCCGCAGACCACGAGAACGCCGACAATCAGCGCGAGAGGAATGTTTCGCCCAGGATTTTTTATTTCGGAGCCGACAAACGTCAGGTTGATCCAACCGTCATAAGCCCAAAGCCCGCTCGCCGTGGCGGTAAGCAGCGCGGCGGCGATTCCTAGTTGGCCCATCGAAGCTGAAGCGGAATGGAAATTCGCGATGCTACCTTTGCCCAAAAAGAATCCAATGAAAATCACGGCGATCACCGCCGCGATCTTGATCACCGTCAGCACCACCTGCACACGCCCGCCGAGACGTACCCCGAAATAATTGATGAACGTAATCAGCGCGATAGCCACTACAGCTAGCGGCTGCGCCCACGTGAACGTGAAATCGATGGGCGCGTGCAAGAAGGGAAGAGAAAAGTGCAGGCCCCACAGCGGCGTCGCGACCGCGGGAAACAGGAAACTCGCGAACACCAGCAAGCCGGAGGCGATGGTCGCGATGGAAGTGGGCGCGCCGATAATCGAGTACGTCCAGCCAAACAGGTAACCCCACACCGGCCCAAACGCGCGACTCATGTACGCGTACGTTCCGCCGGCCTCCGGAATCGCCGCTCCCAACTCGGCCGCGCAGAGCGCGCCAAAAAGCGAGAGCACGCCGCCGATCACCCATGCCAGTGTTACCAATCCCACGGTGCCGGCCTCTTGCGCCATGTTCGCCGGCTTTATGAAAATGCCCGTCCCAATCATCGTCCCCACGACGATTGCCGCGGCTGCCCACGGTCCCAGCCCGCGAATCAGCCCCGGTTGTTTATTTGCCGTATTGATGTCGAAGTTCGTGTCGAAGCTCATGTCGAAGCCGTCGCGCCGTTTGCTGAATCCTGTTCTTTTGTATTCTGCCGATGCGTCATGCTCACAGCCGAACCCACGGCGAACGTAATGATCGTCCCCGCAAGCACATACCAAGTCCATGCCAGCGGCGTCCAAAAATGTATCGCCGTCATTCCCATCAATCCCGCGACCATTCCCGCGATCGCTCCTCGCGCCGTCGCCCGCGGATTCCAAATCACCAGCAAAAAAGTTCCCAGCAAGCTTCCATACGTGATCGACGCAATCGTCAGTCCGGCCACAAGCACAGGTCCCCAACGAATCATGCCAAACAATCCCAGCAGCACGCCCCAAAATATCGTCCACAGTCGCGAACGACGCAACTGCCGCGCCGAATCGTTTACGTCCACGCCGCGCGCGCGCGAAAAGTCAATCATGCTCGATGATGCCAGCGAATTTAGCGACCCGCTGGCGTTTGACATTGCCATCGCAAAAATCGCCGCGAGCACAATTCCAACCATTCCCACAGGCATCTGCGTCACGATGAACTCCGGGAAAATGCGATCGGCATCGCCTCCAGGAATAGCAAACGGAATGCGCAGCCGGTAGACGTACAGCATCACGCCAATCAACAGAAACAGCAAAAACTGCACAAAAACAATCACGCCGCTCGCCAACAGCGCTTTCTTGCTGTCGCGTTCCGACTTCGCGGCCAGCAAGCGCTGCACCATCGTTTGATCCGTGCCGTGGCTCGCCATCGTCAGAAACGTTCCACCGATCAGCCCTGACCAAAATGTATAGCTCTGCGTCAAGCTGAAATGAAAATCGAAAACGCGCAGCTTATCTCCTCCGGCCGCCGCCGCATGCACCACGCCCGTCCAGCCGAATGGAATCCGGTGCAGCAAAAGAAAAAACGCGACCACCGATCCCGCGATGTACAGGCAGAATTGCATCACGTCCGTCCAAATCACCGCGCGCATTCCGCCCTGGAAAGTGTAGAACAGGGTCAGCAGCGTAATCACGGCTACGGACACGCGATCGCCCGTACCCAATAGGATGCTTACTACTTTCCCGATCGCCGCGAATCGCACACCTTCCGCCAGCGCGCGCGTCACCACGAAAATGCTCGCCGCCGCCGACTTCGTCCGCGTGCCGAATCTTCTTTCGAGTAACTGGTAAGCCGTATAAAATTCGCCGCGGAAATATTGCGGGATTAAAATGATGCATAGGATGACGCGCGCCACCACGTACCCCATCACCAGTTGCAGGAATTCGAGATTTGTCGCGTACGCGATCGCAGGCGTGCCGATGATGGTTAGCGTGGAAGTTTCCGTGGCGACAATCGAGCAGGCCAGCGCCCACCACGGCGCGGTGCGGCCTCCGAGGAAATAATCGCGAATCGTCCGCTGGCTGCGCCCGTACGTGGCGCCGAACAGCGTGACGCCCGTGAGGTACACAACTATGATTACAACGTCGATTGTACCGATGCGCATCGCGTGGGGTCCGCTTGCGGCGAACTCGCTCCGTCCGCCGAAGCCGCGCGATGCTATCCGCCTTGTTCGCGCCGTGTCAACCACTCGTCTCGCGCGCGTGGCACGTGCAGCGTATCTTTGGTGGGAGCTTTGAGGAGTCTGCGAAAGCTCGCGCCTATCGCGCTGCCGCCTGCGCACGGGGTTGCGCCGGACTTAATGTATGGCAAAGGGAGCTGCGTGACGCATGAGCATCTTTCTCGGCTTTGACGCCGGAGGCACCAAAACAAATTGCGTCGTCCTCGACGCTGCCGGTCACTTTCTCGGCGAAGCCACTGGAGGCCCCGCCAATCCTTTGCGTGTCGGACTTGCGAAAGCCTCTTTCGCGCTCGAAGACACCGCACTTCGCGCACTCGCTGAGGCCCGACAGGAAATCGAAAGCGTTCGCGCCATCTGCGCGGGCGTCGCCGGGGCCGGACGTCCTCGCATCGCGCGTCGCCTGGTCTCGTATCTTAGCCACGCATTTCCGGAAGCCGCCGTTCGCGTCATCACCGACATCGAAATCGCTCTCGAAGCCACAATAGGTCAAGATGACCTCGATAGCGGGAAACCTAAAGCGGGAATCGTCATCGTCGCTGGCACGGGCTCTGCCGCGTATGGTCGCGATTCCGCCGGAAGAACAGCTCGCTCCGGTGGCTGGGGCCCGTGGATCGGCGACCAAGGCAGTGCCTACGATATTGGCCGCCGCGCCGTCGAAGCAGCTCTGCGTGCCCGCGACCATCTCGGCCTCCCGACTGCGCTCGGCGAAAAAATTCTGCATGCTGAGGAAGCCGCCGCGGAAACTCAAGACTGGGACGTACTCCTCGAGCGCATCGCCAAGCGTCCTGACGCTGTTTTCCCGAAGCTCTTTCCTGTTGTAGTCGAAGCTGCCACTGCTGGAGATGCCGTCGCGCAACAAATTCTCTCTAGCGCCGCGAAATCTCTCGCCGGTCTGGCAAAAGCCGTCATCGATACGCTGGGTCTCAACGAACAGTCTTTCACCATCGCGAAATCCGGTGGCGTCTTCGGACGCAGCGCGCATCTCGACGCCGCTCTCGATCAGGAACTGGCGCGCATCGCCCCCAATGCGCGTATCGCGCCGCTTCGCATTTCGCCTGCGCGCGCCGCCGCCGAACTCGCGCGCAAGAGCATTTCGGACATTGCCGCTGATGGAAGATGAACTCACCACCCGCATCGCCCAGGCGCGCACCGTTTCCGGCGACGCACTCCGCGCATTTCTCCACGACCCCGCTGAGGAAGTCCTCGTCGCTGCGCTTGCTAATCCCGCCCTCACCGAAAGTGACGTGTGCATTTTGCTCGAACGCCTCGATCTTCCCGTTTCGCTTCTCGGAGCCATCGCCGCGCATCCATCCTGGAAGAAAAATGAAGGCGTGCGCCTGCGCCTCGCGCGCCATCCGCGAACGCCCCATCGCGTCGCCCTCGCTTTGCTTCGCCAGCTTTTTCTGTTTGATCTTGTGCAGGTCAGCTTGCTGCCGTCGGCGCCTGCGGAAATTCGCCGAGTGTCCGAGGAACTTCTCCTCCAGCGTCTGCCGCAACTTCCTGTCGGCGAAAAACTCGCGCTTGCGCGTCGCGCCTCGGCGCGGGTTGCCGGAGGGATTCTCGCCGAGGGCCATCCGCAAGCGGCGGCTCTTGCGCTTAATAATCCGTTTCTAAACGAAGCTCAAATTCTTCGCGTCCTCGCGGATCCCGACGCCCACGAACGCGTTGTCCACGCTATCGCGCACCATCCGCGCTGGTCGCTCGACTACAACGTTCGCATGGCGCTCGTTCGACATCCGGCAGCGCCGCTCGCCGCCGTAATGGGTTTTCTTCCTGAAATCACCATGCGCGATCTCCACGAACTTTCCGCCGCCGCAACGCTCCGGGAAAATCTCCGCGCCTACATCAAACAGGAAGTCGCCCGCCGCTCCGCCACAAAACGGCCGCAGCCGTAGCCCACGATCGCGGGCCGTTTTGTCTCTCACCACAATCGTGATAAAAACGTAGCTTATGTCTCTGCAGCCCAAACGCATCAACATGAATTGGTACATCATCGTCGCGGGCGTCATTTTCGTTGCCGCGCTCATCTACTCCTCATTTCGCCAGAGCGTTTATCACTACCAAGTCTGCGTCGATTTCCACGGCCGCAGCCATTGCGCCGAAGCGTCCGGCACGAATCGCAACGATGCGGTGCGCACCGCACAGGAAATTGACTGCGAGATGCTCGCCAACGGCCGCGACGAAAATATCGCCTGTCTTGACCTGCAGCCCTCAAGCGTCCGCACCGTCCCCCCAAAATAGCGCCCAGATAAGTAAGAAAGACTACTTGCGAGGCTTGTTGCCAGATGAGTATTACGATCCATGGTTTATAAGGCGAGGAAATTCAAAAACGTTGCCTATTTTTCCTTTTCCAATTTAGCAAGCATACAGTTCATTTCTCATCGCTTCGCAAACGGTTCCGGCGCCGGTGTGCCCAGCATCCGCAAATAAGTCATCAACTGCGCCCGGTGATGCACTTCATGTTCGTTGATGCCGAATAAAATCACGCTCACCTTGCGGCGAAATCCAATCGCGTCATTCACGCGCTCTTTGTCCCATTCTTCTTCACGCAATTTGCTCGCCGCCGCAAGCGTTTCTTGATGCGCCCGCGCGATCTGACGTAATTCTTCCTCGACGGAACTCGCCGCGCCGCCCAACACCGCGGGCAGTCCGCCCGGAATCCGTTTTTCGTAATATGCAAAATTGCCATCCAATGCCACGCGTCGCACGCCTTCCTCGGACACCCACAAGTGCCGCAGCATTTCTCCAATGTTCAGCGCGCCGTTTCCGGGACTCCATCCCAAGTGTTCGGGACGCAGCAAGCGGAAAACGTCTTCACTTCGCGCGCGAATGGCCTGCTTCTGTTTCAGGAAAAAGTCTGGCAAAGTCATCCGCGAATTATAGTCCATTGCGCCCGCGTGCAATTCTCTCGTCGCGCGCATCGCCTTCTTATAATCGTTGACACGTACCGCATGCCTGCATAGCATCGCCTTGACATCGTTCTGACGACGAGAACTTGCGGCCCATCGTTTTTTAGGGGACAGCCTGAGTGAGCGAATCCGAGCGCCGCAGACATGCGCGTTACCCATGCAAGGCGCAAGTCGAAATCACTTGGGGTGAAGTCACTTTGGATGCCACGCTCCGCGACATCAGCGCATCGGGAATGTATCTGGAAACGCACGAACCACTCTGGGCGCGCGCGGAATTTTCCGCGAAGGTTCGCTTACCCGAAACGCTCAACGTCAAATGCATCGTTCGCCGCGTCGATGTAGACAAGGGCATGGTTGTCGAGTTCGCTGAAGTCAGCCAGGAAACGCGCATGAACCTCAATCACCTCATCTGGAAACTCGCCCACCCGTGACCCCTCTTCTGCGGCGTTGTCCAAACTGCGGCACCGAACGCGCCTCCGCGCGCCCTGACGAAGTCTGCGAGTATTGCCACCTCGCGCCCGCCGAGGCCAATCGCGCCATGCGCCGCGGTCTCGTCAACCGTTTCGGTATTTTCTTGCTCGGCACCATCGCGTTTTTTGTGCCGTGCTTTCTTTATCCGCCCCTCGAGCTCGATGGCATTTTAATTTTTGTGGGCGTGATTTTCTTCGCCACCATTTTTCTCGCGGTGTGGGTGGAGCGTCGCGCCTTGCACCGTCAGGAAGTCGAATTGCTCAAGCGGATTTTTCACGGCCTCGTGCCGCTTCCGTGGCTCCTCGGCACTTTGCTTTTCATCAATGGCGCGCTCGACCGTTCCCCGCCGCAAAATTTTCAGACTACTGTCGTCAGCCGTTTCGCCATGCCCGGCCTGTTGCCGATGCACCAGCTCGTCGTCACGTCCTGGCGCGACGGCGGCCTCGAGCGCCTCGCCGTAACGCGCCAGGATTTCGATCTTGTCCACAACGGCGACGCTGTTGAAGTGCGCGTCCAATCCGGTTTGGTCGGTATCCCCTGGATCTTCGGCGTCTACAGCAAGTAGTAGGGCTTTCAGGCGCAACGCAGAATTCGTGGCCTGCCAAACCGTAGCGCGTCGTTCCCTTCATTTATTGTTGTCATTCTGAGGGCAGCCAAGAATCTCGCCTTGGCCTTCTGTCGAGTTTCTGCGCGAAGATAGGGAGAGAAAAACAGTCACAGCCTTATGAACGTCCCGGACGCCATCACTGACCGCCTGCCGTTTCTCGACGCGCTCGAAAACGACTGGCAACCCGTCGCGCGATGGGCCCTCGTCGCGTGGCTGATTTTCTATCTCCTGTTCCTCTACCAGGCTCTTCGCGGTCAGGGCCCGCTGCTCATGATCGATCTCGTTTTCGTTCCGGTTCACGAAGGCGGCCATCTTCTTTTCCGTTTCTTTGGCCAGTGGATCGGCATTGCAGGCGGCACACTTCTGCAACTTTTCGCGCCCTTCGCTTTGGCTGTTTATTTTGCGCTTCAGCGACACGTCACCGGCACCGCCTTTTGCGCCTTTTTCTTCTTCGAACAATTCCTCCCTATCGCAACTTACATGGCCGACGCACGCGCTCAGGCCTTGCCTCTGCTCACCGTCGGCGACGCAGAATACGTCATCCACGACTGGAATTATCTTTTCTCGAGCCTCGGCGTTCTCAATCACGACACGGCAATCGCTGCCACCGTTCGCGCCCTCGGCTGGCTCGGCATGTGCGCGACAGTGGCGTGGCTAATCTACCGCTCCCGTGCCACTTGGAATGCGACGTTTCGCACCCCGCAAAACCCAAGCTAATCTCGCGATACTGTGCAAATCATGAACCAAGCGCGCGACGTGCGCCTTCTCAACTCTCGACTGTTGACTCTCAACTATCGGCTCCGTGAGATAATCGTATTGCCATGAAACGCATCGTTGTTCTCGGCTCCGGCTTCGCCGGCATGCAAGCCGTCATCGATCTGGAACGCCTCTTCCGCGATGCGCCTGACTACGAAATCCTGCTTATCAGCGACCAAAACTACGTTCTCTTCACGCCGCTTCTGCCGCAAATCGCGTCCAGCCAAATTGATCCGCGCCACATTGCGCAAGCGGTGCGCGACGTTCGCGGACACCGCCGTTTCCGTTTCCTTCGAGACACGGTGCGCGCCATCGATCTCGCCAATCGCAGCATCGACGCCGCCTCCGGCGCTATCGCTTACGATTCGCTTGTCATCGCTCTAGGCAGCCGCACGAATTATTTCAACGTTCCCGGGGCCCGCGAGTACACTTGCGATTTCAAGTCACTGGAAGATTCCATCGCTCTGCGCGAACGTGTCCTCGATCTCTGCGAGCATGCCGATCACATCACGGACGAAAATGCGCGCCGCGCGCTTCTTACCTTCGTCGTCGTCGGCGGAGGCTACACCGGCGTCGAACTTCTCACCGACATGCGCGATTTTCTTTTTGACTACGTCGCGCGCCATTTTCGGACGATTTCCAGAGGCGCGATTCGTCTCGTTCTTGTCGAAGCCTCGGGTAGCATTTTGGGCGGAGTGCATCCGCTGCTGCGCGCGCATGCGATGAAGCGCCTCCAGTCCGAAGGCATCGACATTCTTTATAACTCGCGCGTCACGCGTTGCTTCGGAGGAGGGATCGAGATTAATCAGAAAGAGAATTTGCAGGGCGCCACGATTATTTGGACGGCAGGCGTGCGCGCGCACGAAGTCGTCGAAGCATTGCCCGGCCCGCATGATCGCGCCGGCCGCGCACAGGTCAACGAATATTTGCAGATGCAGGATTTTCCGGAAGTTTTCGTGGCGGGAGATTCCGCTGTTGCTTCATCGGAACCGTCGGCTCCGCAAGTCGCGCCCGTCGCCATTGCTCACGGCAAAATTGCAGCGCGCAACCTCGCGCATCGCGAACGCAATGAGCCGCTCGAAAGTTATCGCTACGTTTCGCAGGGCATGCTCGTCTCGCTTGGCGCGCGCGATGCTGTGGTCAGCGTCGGTGGAATTCAAATCCACGGCTCTTTCGCGTGGCTTTTCTGGAATGCGGTCCATCTCTACAAACTCGTCAACTTTAAAAAGCAATTTCAAGTTGCCGTCGACTGGTCGCTCGGCACAATTTTTCCGCGCGACGCCGTTTTGTTTCGCCGGCCCGGCGCCTGCAAACTCTGCGCCGCGGAATCCGCCCCCGCCGCGTCTGAAGCCAAACGCACAACGACTGCCTAACCCGTTTCTCGAACTCACTTCCTACTTGCGCGCTAAAATGCTACTTTGACGCGTCGCCGCTCCGCGCAATCGCGCGCAACGGACGCGCCTCAAACTCGAACATGCCCGGCTCGCTCATCGCCATTCTCGAATTCGCGCTCCTCGCGCTCACTTCCACATTTTTTCTCGTTGATCCGTTTGCCGTGATTCCCATG
>DATGJE010000225.1:0-9833 GCA_035295305.1 Candidatus Acidiferrales bacterium
GCGACTTCAATCAGATGCCCTAACGGCTGCGTAATCGACTTCGCAGTGTAATAGGCGATTCCCACGGCAAGCAAAATCGCGATGAACATTCCGAACGAACTTCCGATGGTGCTGATGTCACTTGCCTGTTTGGCTGAGGCATTTGCATCGTCGAGCGACTTTTGGATCTCAGTCTTTGCGTTATCGAGCGTATTCACATCCGTTCCGATCCAGGAACCAGGTTTTTTCCCAAGGTAGAAAACCTGAAGATCGGAAACGGTGGTGTCACCGGAGTCAACCTGATGGCGTTTGTCGATCAATGGTTTAGCAAAGTTTTCATACCAATCCTGTTCACTTTCACCGACCTGTAACAGTGCACTTCGCAATGTCTCGTCGGTTGTCTTCATCCGTTGGTTCTGAAGATAATCAGACAACTCACCTTCTTCTTTGTTGGTTTTGACTTCCAAGCGAGGGTCGCCGCTCAGCAGGAAATTTCGCAAATCAAGCCGTGCCTGCATCATTTGGTAGCGCACTGACTCAATTGTTTGCACACTTTGCAGAGTCGCTGCCGCCTTGTTGCGAACGGAGTGCTCACGAAGAAGCGCAGAGAGATTTACGACGAATACTAGTAGAAGCAATGTAAGAATGGCGCCAAAGCCTAAGTAGAGCTTCTTGCCAATTGTCATTTCCAAGCTCCTCCGCCTGCCTCTGCGAGACTTTCCGCCCTTCGGTTTCTACTGCTGAGGAGTAAAGTCAAATTCGACGATCTCCGTTGTTTCCTTTGGTCCCACTTCGAATTTCCAGCTCTTTACTGCTTTGGTTGCTGCATCGAGCAGCAAGGGGCTTCCTCCGACTGAGCGCGTCGCCTTCACCTGGCCGTCAGGCGCTACCGTCACCTCGATCTTTACTTTTCCAGTGATGTTCATTTGACGGGCTAGGGCGGGGTACTCGGGAACTACGCGGTGGCTCACCTTGCGCTTCGTGGGAGATTCCTGGCTGAACGTCGGTGGAAGCAAGAAAATGACACTTAGAAGTCCGGCGATGGTGAAACGCATAAGTATCTTTCGGATGTCCACAGACAATTCTCCTTGTAAGGGCCTGGGTATTCCAACTCCACTAGGTGCACGGGGAATACCAGTCCTAGAACTACCTGGTTTGGACTTGAATGCTAGCCGTCCATATTCAGCTAAAACACCTATTTTTAGCGAGATGGAACGAGAGCTCTGTTCGAGGTAGCGAGATCCTTGGGGGACAACTCGTCTCAGCCTACGACGTAATTGCCCATATGTTGTCTCACATTGAGAGGCCCACCGGCGGCTGCCGGGATGTACCTTTCAGCACCGCTTCAAGCGCGCCTACTTGACTCAAAATGAGACTGCAAGCTACCGTTGATCTAGTCCCAAGTTAAGCATCTGCAGGCGCGAATTCCGAATTTCATGAGTGCACATTTGCGGTCGAGAGTCCTCTCCTCTCCTGACGAAGGCGGCTTCGCCCGCCTCCTTGCACGCCTCTCTAGTTTTGACCGGAAGCGCTCCCGAGCAAGCGTCCTTCGCCTGTACTGCCGATCTGCAAGAGCATTTTTCGACCTACATAACGTGAGTTATTGGGACATTACGTCTCCGGATGAGGCCGTTATTCGCTACTTTGACGGCCAACCATCTTTCCGTTCCGGACGGGTCATTCGCTTGGGCGAGAATAGACTCTTCAGTCGTGCAATTTCCCGTTGCCGTGTAGTTGTTTCCAAACCAAGTCGGCGAGCGTTTAATCTTAGCGAGACTGTATTTCGCTCACGCTGGTGTTTGATTGTGCCGGTCTTGTCCGGCAGCGGTGTACGGGGCGTTTTTGTTTTTATGAGGCGCAGCACGCCCGGTTCCTCCGATCGGAGCATCGCGAAACGAGCACAGATATTTGCCGCTGCCTTTGAAGCTGTTGTCGGCACATCGTTCCCGTCAATCGGGGCTGCCGAAGTTCGGGCGCAGAGTCTGATGAGTCTCGCGGTCGAGTTGAAACCTTCCCTACGTCTTCCGGAATTTGTCGGTCGATTCACGCTGCGTGCAGCAGAAATGCTTGGTGCGCGTGCAGCAATACTGGCTCTCACACGGGGTGCGCGTCTGGAAACAGTTTATTCTCACAATGCTCAGGGGCAGTCGGAATGGCCAGAGGTTGATGCGGCACTGACCGCCCTTGCAGCCGAGCACCCAGAACCTCTTCTATTGGGTTCCGCCAATGTGCTGCTGGGAACGGAACGAGCGACTGCATTCGGCTGGCGCACTCTATGCTTCGCCCGGCTCACGGGCAGCCAAGGCGATTTGCTAGGCGGCCTTTGTCTAATCGATCGTACGCGCCAGCTTTCAGAGGCAGACCGCGATTTGGTCCATGCGCTGGTTAGTCATGCTTCTGTGGCGCTGGAGAATTCGCGGCTTTTTTCGCGGATCGAACAATCCAAACGCCAGTGGGTGGAAGATTTTGACGCCATCAGCGATCTGATCGTTGTCCATGATCCCGCGAACCGCATCGTGCGCGTCAATCGGTCGCTAGCTGAAGCGCTGAACTCGCGCCCGTCAGAGCTGATTGGTGTCAGCGCTCGCGCACTCAACTCAATCGCGGGGGATTCCGCGGAGCGAGGGTGCCCGTTCTGCCGCGAGTCGGCACGATCGACGGAGGAATCCGTGCTGACTTCCGGCGCGCGAGCATTTTTGATTTCGACGTCGCGCATCGGCGGCGGGTTAGAAGAAGGCTCACGGACGATCCATATCCTAAAGGACATCACCGAGCAGCGCACCTATCAGACGCAGCTCCAGCGCGAACGAGATTTCAATACTAAAATCCTGAATCACACCCAGAGCATGATCCTGGTGCTGGATACGGCTGGGCTCGTGAGCTATGCCAACCGCCGGTGCCAGGAAGCGGGGTATCGTGAGGAACATCTGCGGGGACGCGCGCTCGCGGAATTCATACCACAAGGTCGCCGTTCTCTCTTTGAGAAGTCGTTCGAGAATGCGCTGCGCGGTTTCGCGTCGGAAAACCTGGAGTTTCCTGTTTTGCGCGGTAACCGAAGCACCGGAAGATTTTCTGTCAGTCTGAGCCCCATGCGTGATGAGCAAGGGCAGGTTAACAGCATAGTGGTGGTGATGTCCGACATTACAGAGACCGCGGTGCTGCAAGCACAACTGCGGCACAGCGAAAAAATGGCCGCTCTGGGGCAGCTCGTCTCAGGCGTGGCACACGAGATTAATAACCCCCTGGCCGCCATTGTCGGCTATTCGGATTTGCTTCTCGAGAATCCCGATGTTTCAGAACCTGCCAAAGACGAACTGCGGATTGTCTTGCAAGAGGCGGAGCGCACAAAGGAAATCGTGCAGAATCTTCTGCATTTTGCGCGACAGACCCCTGCGCGGCGTGAACCGCTCGACGTGCATTCCGTGCTGCGCCAGGTGCTGCAGCTTCGTTCTTACGGTTCGGCAGGGCAGGACGTTGAGGTCATCGAGCTTTTTAAGCCATCGGTGCCGCGTGTCTTTGCCGACGCACATCAGATGCAGCAAGTTTTTTTGAATATTTTAAATAATGCTTATGACGCTGTGAATGAAGCGCAGTGTGCTGGAAAGATTGAAATCGCCACCTCCGAAGTGGAAGGAATGATCGAAATCACAATCCGAGATAACGGTATCGGGATTTCCGACGCGGAACGCATTTTTGAGCCATTTTACACCACCAAAGAAGCGGGCAAGGGCACTGGACTTGGCTTGAGCATTTGTTACGGCATTGTGCGCGAACATGGCGGGGACATTTCATGCGCACATAATCCTGACGGCATGGGTTCTACATTTTACGTGCGCTTGCCCGCGGCAGAAGCGGCAGCACTCGCCGCTGTTTCGGAAGGCACGAGCTAGGATCGCAAAAAGGGGAATCATGAGCAACGATCTGCGAATACGATTCCTGGTGGTTGACGATGAGCCGTCGATCCGCAAACTTTGCGTGACCATTGGGGACAAGCTGGGCTTCATTTGCTCGGAGGCCGAAAGCGCGGAAGCAGCGCTTGCAATGCTCGAAAGACAAACGGCGGACGTGGTCATAGCCGATTTGAAGCTTCCACAAATGAGCGGTGTCAATTTATTGCGTGAGATCAAACGAATCCAACCGGGCGTCGAAGTAGGCATTATGACGGGTCATGGCACGATTGAATCCGCGGTGGACGCCATGAAGGTCGGTGCTTACGACTACATCGAGAAACCGTTTCGGGTCGAGAAGCTTCGGCTCCTCTTGCAGCGCATGGCGGAAAAGATTCGGCTGGTGAACGAAAACCAGGTACTTCGCGAACGCATGGACACGGAGGTTCGTCTGGATGGCATCGTGGGAACATCGGCGAAGGTTCAGGACGTTCTGCGCATGATCGCGCGACTGAAAGATTCACCCACGCCTGTATTGATTGCAGGAGAAAGCGGCACCGGCAAGGAACTCGTAGCGCGTGCTATTCACTTTCGCGGGCCGCTTGCACAGATGCCATTTGTTGCGGTGGACTGCGGCGCGCTGGTGCCTACATTGATGGAAAGCGAATTATTTGGACATGAAAAGGGCGCATTTACGGGTGCGCTGAAATCAAAGATTGGTCTTTTCCAAGCGGCGAATGGCGGCACGATCTTTCTTGATGAAATCGGAGAGCTGCCTCTTGAGATGCAAGCGAAACTTCTGCGCGTGCTCCAGGAAAAAGAAGTTCGGCCTGTTGGTAGCAATGAGAATGTTGCCGTTGAGGTGCGCGTGATTGCCGCTACGAATCGTGACCTTGAGGTTGCCTATCGAGCAGGCAGCTTCCGAAAGGATCTTTTCTTCCGCCTGAATGTAATTACAGTGAATATGCCGGCGCTTCGCGAGCGCCGCTCTGACATTCCTATGTTGGTTCACTGTTTCCTCGATCGTCATGCGCCTGGAGAAAATGTGCAGGTAAGCCCCGCGGCCATGAAAGTATTCTTGCAATACGATTGGCCAGGCAATGTTCGCGAGCTGGAAAACGCGATTGCCAGGGCTCTCGCACTGGGGGACAGGCGCACGATTGACGTTAATGATCTGCCGCCGGCAATTCTTTCCTGTCAGAAAATGTCCGCGTCCACCGAAGATAAGGACACGCTTGCATCGACGGCGCTTGCCGACATGGAGCGCATGACCATCCTGCGCGTCTTTGAACAAGTGGGCGGAGACAAGGCGCTGGCCGGCAAGATGCTCGGCATCAGCCGGGCAACGCTCTACCGGAAACTCAAGCAGTATCAAATTCCGCTGCGTGCCGGGGTGATGAAGAGCGTCAATGAAATGGCCGGCGTGTAAGGCTCTCGGTGACATTTGATCTCAAAATCCGTTCAATCCGCGGCAACGCATGAGACGGACCTGTCGCAGGTTGAGACGGCGGGAGTTTTTGTCAAATCGAGGGTGGCGCATAAGCGAGCCAATATGAGGGAGTTACATCTCAGGTCGAGCAAGGTTGTTTGGCTTTGCGCTTGCTCTCTATCTTATTTCCTCAACGGGACATGGTGTATTCACTCGCTTCGATAAGCTCGGGGCGGCAATCACAGTTTGCTTGGGCACAGAACGTTGAGACGCGAACAATTGAATGAGCGGCCTTAAGGAAAGACCTACACCGGTTAAGGAATCTCTTCCGTCGCTGGGAGAAAAGGCTGAGGCGATAGCTGCGGCCTGGCTAGAAGCGCGGCTCGTTTACCCGCTCTACTTTTATCTGACCAACCATTTCCATTTGGAAATCGCCCCGGTCCATGAACCTGAACTTCCAGCGGCATGTCCGGCATCGGGCCTTTTCGATCGCATTATGAAATGGCTGGGCGAGATGGATACGCGCATCCGGACAAATCAACTCCGCCAGCTCTTGCATTCGCTAAAAGAAATCAAGCCTGAAAGTCTGCGCGCCCTCATTATGCGCCTGCTGCGACGTGCTGAAAAAACTTCCACTGATCGAGATAATGTTGACCTTCTTCTCGCGACATATTTCGCACTGTGCGCTCCTGAGGATCTTTATTCGTGTGAGATCACCCTTGCCGATGTCGCACAGGTTCTCCGCAGTGTTATCGCGGATGCCGATCCCACAGAGCTCGAATGGTGCGTTCCTCTAAACCAGGTTCTCGACGCCATGAATCAATGCCATGGTCTTCGCGAAGTCTTCGCCGCAAAACTTCTTGAAAAAGGCCGGCAACTTAAGGATGCATCGGGTTTCATGTTTTACGATCCCGCGGCCCTCGTGGCATTTACTCGCTTTAACTTCTTGTTGCGACGGTCATTCTTCCGGCTTCTTCATGCGGATTTGCGAGCGATTCGCGAAGGCCTCAGTGAACTCGAGCGCCGCGGCATCGTTGTTGTCGATTGCCGCTCCGCGGGCTTGGCAGCGGAAGAGCCTGTTGGGCGCCTTCGCGAGATTTCGCTTGCCTGGCGTCAACCCATTTCATCAGACTACGCCGCGGAATCGGCAAACCGGACATTCGAGCAACTTCTCGCGATTCGCGATGCCGTGGAGCGGGCGCTCGGAATTCTTCCCGTTGATGCAAAGGTTCCAGTCACAAAGAGCGCGTCGTCTTCAGGCGCGGAAGAGCCCGCAATCGCAGAAGAACCCGCGGTGCGCCAGGGTAGCTTTGTTTCGACCACTGCGCCGGCGAGCGCCTCGCACGGAGAGAAACTGCAGCATGCGGACGTAACGCCATCGGTCAGCGTCTCATCGAACAGCCAAGTGTCCACGAAGTCTGAGATACAAACAAAGTCACCGCCTGCAACGGCTGTGGTTTCTCCCGTGGTACCCACTTCAACGTCCGCGCCACGTGCAGAAGTGCCAGCGTCCAGGGAAGCCAACAGGATAAAGCCGCAGAATCCTCCTGCATCACCGGCAGGCAATGTTCCCTCACCGCAGCTTGAAGAATGCCTCGAACGTATCTGGGAGCAACTAATTGAGGCGCCTCCGACCCGTGGCCGCTCTATGAGCACTGTCACTCTGGGAGATGCTCGAGTTCTTCTCTCTGCTTGGGAGGTGAATGCTTTTGTCAGCGATGGCGGTCAACTTTCGGAAGATCTTCGCCGAGCCGTCGCTGCTCGCGCGCTCGTCGCGCTAGCACGCGAAGAACAAAAGCATTCCGGAAGCTCGGCGAAGCTCGACGCGGCGGTTGCGCTCGGCCGTGATGAGATGACTTACTTGCAGCGCCGCGTCGACGAAGCTCAACGGATGAAGAACACAGAGGCCGCCGTGAACCTGGGTATCAGCGCTCGTCGCTTACTTTCAGCCATGGAAGGAACGCAAAACTAAATAGAGAGATAGCAACGCATTGAGCCCAGATGCAAGAATTTCTCACTGCCCTTCAAGGAAACTAGCCTCGTGAGAAAGAATCTCAGAGTGAGACGACCGAGGCTCATCAGCTCCGAAACAATCAACCCCGAAAAGCAAGGCCTTTTCCATAACATGCTTAAAAGTCTGTAACTTATCGCTGAGGAGTTTACATCCCGCTGGTAGTCCAGATTTGGCTCGATTCGTGCATTTATGTTTCTGACCCAGTAGCGGAGGATTGCGTGTTGAAGAAAGTGCTTGTTGTCGATGACTCGATAGCCGCTGTCAAAATGATGCAGGGAATTCTCGACCAGGGGGGCTACGCCTCGGTCGGCTTGAGTGATCCGCTCCGAATTGAAGAAACCATCACGCTCGAGCATCCCGGCGTAATCCTTCTCGACATTGTCATGCCCAGCCGCAATGGCTTCCAGATATGCCGTGAACTGAAAGGGAATTCGCTGTTCGGAAGCATCCCCGTGATCCTCGTGAGTTCGCGGAATACGTCGAGTGACAAATTTTGGGGGCAGCAACAAGGCGCGGACGCCTATATCGCCAAGCCTTTTACTCCCGAGGAACTTCTGGAAACTGTGCGGAGGTTCACGTGATGTCCGGCGAATACAAGACTGAGCATGCCTTTGAACGCGAACCGGGGCTCCTTGCTGTCGAGCCGGGCGGAGATGATCCGCGAGAGTTCTCTGAAACACTTGAGCCGATGGATGGCGAGGCCATCGCGGCGCAGCGCTCGCCCGAAAGTCAGTACTGCGTTTTTCGTGCAGGCCGCGAACGTTTTTGTCTTTCTGTTCTCACGGTCGAAGAAGTCGTCGATTGGCCGCCGATCACGCGCGTTCCTCTTGGGCCGTCATTTTTGATGGGTGTCTTCAATTTGCGGGGCTCGATCGTTCCGCTTGTTGACATTGCTTTCACCGAGGGGCGCCGCGCTGGCCTGTCACCCCGGCACGTGGTTGTTGCCGCGCTGCTGGATGATGCTCACCCGACGTGCTTGCGTTTCGGCATTGCCGCCGATGAAGTGATTGGCACATACACAGCGGCAGATGATGCACTGCTCGATCAAATGCCCAGCGATGTGCCGCATTGCCGGGGGATGTTGCGGCATGACGATCGACTGGCGCTTGTTCTCGATTTACCCAAGATGATCGAAGTGTTTCCGGTACCGGTGATATGAGATTAACCAGATACATGGTGCAAGAACTCGCCGCGGGCGTGGCCATTTTGTTTTTTGACTTTCGGAGGATGTCATGAAATCGCGTCTCAGCACGACCATTTGGATGTTGATCCTGTGGGATGTGGCCGCGCTCTGCGGAGTGTTTGCCTTGGCGTTCCATGCCGGGGCCGGGGCAAACGGACAATCCCTGGCGAATTTCTCGTCGTTTTCAGGGAACGCGTCTGGCAGCTTGCTTGGCGCCGCCTTGCTCGTCATCTTTACGTTCCTGTTGCACGTGATTCTGCTGCCCAAACGCGTTCTGGTGCCGCTTTCTGAGCTGGCGGGCTTTTCTGAACGCCTGGCTTCGGGAGACTCGCGCGCGAAGGCGGAAGTGCATTCTTCCGATGAGTTTGGATTCATCGCGGAAAATTTGAATCGTAGCGCGTCGAAGATTGCCCGCTCTTCGGTGACTCAAGAAGCGTCTGACTCGCTGCAGAGAAGCATCACGGACTTGCTCAACTTGATCAACCAGGTCGCGCGAGGCGATTTGACGATGCGGGGCCGCGTGACGAACGATGCGCTCGGTAACGTCACTGACTCGGTCAACTTCATGCTTGAAAATTTCAGCAAGGTCATCGAGCGTGTTCGCAAAGCGGCCATTGACGTCAGCACGAGCGCGAGCCAGATTCTGCTTGCCGCGGACGAAATGACGACGGGAGCCACCCAGCAGGACCAGGAAATCACCAACACTTCATCGGCGGTGGAGGAACTGACTGTTTCGATGAAGCAGGTGTCCAATAACGCGGAAGCGAGTGCTGAAGCCGCTCGTCGCGCGCTTGACGCGGCGGAACAGGGCAACCGCGCGGTGCGCGATACGCTGGACGGTATGCAGCGCATTCGAGCGTCCGTGCAAGCGACAGCCAAGAAAATTAAATCCTTGGGTGACCGCTCACTCGAAATTTCTGAAATTATCAACGTGATTAACGACATCACGGAACAGACCAACCTTCTCGCCCTCAACGCGGCCATTGAAGCGGCGCGCGCGGGCGAGGCAGGTCGTGGTTTCGCCGTCGTCGCCGATGAAGTCCGTAAGCTCGCTGAACACTCTCGCAGCGCCACCAAGGATATCGCCGCGCTCATTAAGGCCATTCAGGCGGAGACGAACGAAGCGGTTGTCGTGATGGAGGAAGGTACAAAGGAAGTGGAAGTCGGGGCAGGCCTCGCGGATCAGGCGGGTAAGGCGCTCGAAGCCATTTCAAACGTCGTTCGTCAGTCGGCTGAGTTAGTCCAGGAGATTTCACTCGCTTCGAAACAACAGGTACGCGGTACCGAAGGCGTTGCCAACGCGATGCAAATCATTTCTGGCATCACGCGCCAGACTTCGCA
>DATGJE010000226.1:0-7522 GCA_035295305.1 Candidatus Acidiferrales bacterium
CGCTTCTGAGAAAATTCCCAACATCGAAGTGCACGGCTACAAGTTGTGGGCCTTTGGCAGCGGCGCCGGCCCGAACGATATTTTCTTTTTCTTTCTCGATAGCAACACAGCCGCCTTCGGCCAGCGCGACATTCTCCAGCGGCTTATCAACGTCCGCTTCGGCGGCGCGGAAAGCCTGCTGTCAAACAGCGATCTGTTCCCGCTGATCACTGCGGCCAATGCCAATGGCGGCGTCGTGTGGGCCGTCCTCGACAAAGCCAACACGCAACTTGCGCTGCACCAGCTCCTGCCTCAGGCGAGCCAGTTCCCTCAAGCGTCCGCAATTCTGGACCGCATTCACAACATGGAAATTCAGGTGCAGGCCAGCGACGGCGTTGACGCAAAATTCCAGGCTATCTGCAATTCTTCCGAGGATGCCAATCAGCTTGCCGCGATGCTACAAGGCGGAATCGTCATGCGGCGTTACCAGATTCAGCAGTCCGATCCGGTTTTAGCGGACACGCTTTCCAACGTCACCGTAAGTCCTTCGGGGAACAGTTTGAACGTGGAAATGCCGGTCACCAACGAGCAGCTCACTTCCATGATTCACAGCAGGACGTTCGCGTTCCCGATGTAGGCCGATTCTCTGCGAACGAATTCAGGAGTGTGTGGGATTCTTGTGGAAGTATTTCACGAGGATAATCCGTTCGCGGCCATTGTTTGTATCCCGGTCGACGCGATCCACGCGCTTTTCGATTTCTGTTTCGCGCTCTTCGAGTGACACCGCGGCCAAACTCCCAAGTGAAGTCTCTATTTTCGCGGACTTCGGATGGCGCGGGCTTTCAACGCTCACCTCCACGCGATCCTCGTAATCGTCAATGATCACGTCGCAAAGCGAGCCATTTTCATCAAGCTGGACCATCGCCGCGCGGCATGCCTGTCCGGCAGCCACGCCTAGGTCGACGCGCTCTTCCGTGGTCAGGCCGTGCCGGTTCGCCACGTGCTCCACGGCGCCGCGAACGCCGGCAAGGAGCCGCTCATCCCTGCTGAACTTCAATTCCGTTCGCGTGTGTTCAGCGTTCACGATTACCCGCAACGTGCACTTCGCAAGCCTCGCGGCAATCCGGACAGTAATACAGACCGTCCTCGCACAAGCGTATTCCCGTTTGCGACTGGCAGTAGGTGCAATACTTCTCGCAGCCGCATTTTTCTTCCGGCTTGTCGCACTGCACGCACACAACAACAGGTCCGGCCATTAGACGCTCCGCGACGTTCTTGCCTCAATATAGGGCATCGCAGCACACCCGACAAGCGCGTTTCTGTTTTTTGTACTCCATTAGTTCCCCGAAAGGAATGCCGCGCCCCTTCTATGCCTGACATTCCCCCAACGCCAGGAGCAGCGGGTTTCTTGACACGCCTATGCACGCATGCTAGTTTCGCTTCTTTGCTTCGTGAGCGAGAAATTTTCCTGTGAGCACACCTGCAACTGCTGGAGTACGCAAAACGGCCCTGAATTCCGTACACCGCCGGATGGGCGCAAAGATGGTGAATTTCGGCGGCTGGGACATGCCCGTCGAATACACCGGCATTCTCGCAGAGCATGAAGCCGTCCGCACCCGTGTTGGACTCTTCGACGTCAGCCACATGGGCGAAATCGAAATTCGCGGCTCCCGTGCGCTTGAACTCGTCCAGCACGTGTCTTGCAACAATGCCGCAAAGCTGGCCATCGGCCAGGCGCACTATTCCGGCCTGATGACGCCGCGCGGCACGTTCGTCGATGACCTGCTGGTGCACAAAATCTCCGGCACGCATTACTTTTTGTGCGTGAATGCGGGCAATCAGGACAACGATTACGCCCGCATTCGCGAGCACAATAAATTTGGCGCGGAAACTGAGAATGCCGGAGCGCGCTACTCACAGCTCGCGATTCAGGGGCCGCTCGCACTCGAACTTTTGCAACGCTTCACCAAGGTGCCTCTCGCGCCGATCAAATATTACTGGTTCGCGTTTGGCGAAGTGAACAGCGTGCATTGCCTGATCGCGCGCACGGGCTACACGGGAGAGGACGGTTTCGAAATTTACTTCGCGCCCGAGCATTCCGCGAAAATGTGGGACGCCCTGATGGATGCGGGCCAGCCAATGGGCATCGCCGCTTGCGGACTTGGCGCGCGGAACACCTTGCGCCTCGAAGCGGGCATGGCGCTCTACGGCCATGAAATCGACGATACGACAACGCCGTGGGAAGCCAACCTCGCGTGGATCTGCAAAGTCGATAAAGGCGATTTTTTGGGCCGCGATGCGCTCGTAAAACAAAAAGAGAAGGGCGTCGATCGCATCCTGGCTGGATTCGCGATGAATTCTCGATTGATCGCGCGCGACGGCTACGCTGTGTTGGATGGCGAGCGCGAGGTGGGCACCGTCACTAGCGGCGGTCCCGCGCCATTTCTGAAAAAGAACATCGGTTTCGCGTACGTGCCGCCGAAACTGAATGTGCCGGGCACGCCGATTGGTATTTCCGTGCGCGGCCAGGTCGCCCCGGCGCACATTGTAGCAATGCCGTTCTATAAGCGGCCAAAATGATTTCGCTCTGTGGCGTAGTTCCCCTTCGCGGGTATTCCGCGGATCGCCTGGAGTCTTCATTCTCTAAATTAAGGAGACGCTAATGTATCCGTCTGATTTTCGTTACACGAAAGACCACGAATGGCTTCAGGTGAGCGGCGCGACCGGGACGATTGGCATCACCGATTACGCCCAGAATGCGCTCGGCGACGTCGTCTTCGTCGAACTGCCCAAAGTGGGCGCTAAACTGAAAGCGGGCGAAGTGTTCGGCACGGTCGAGTCCGTGAAAGCGGTGAGCGAAGTCTTCAGCCCCGTTGCCGGCGAAGTCACGGAAGTGAATTCCGAGCTCACAAACAGGCCCGAGCAAATCAATCAGGATCCGCACCGCTCCGCGTGGCTCGTGAAGCTTAAAATGGACAACCCTCAGGATGCCGCAAAATTGATGGACGCGAAGGCTTACCAGGAATACATCGCCGAAAAGGAGAAGGAACAGACCGCCTGATGCGCTATCTTCCCAAGAGCCAATCCGAACGCCGCGAAATGCTCCATGCTATCGGCGTGAAATCGATTGAAGGCCTTTTCGAAACCATTCCCGCAAAATATCGGCTCAGCGATGCGCTGAAACTTCCCGGCCCGCTCTCGGAAATGGAAATCATCGATTATTTCAAGGCGCGCGCGGCTGAAAATTCGCGCGGCTACACTTCGTTCTTGGGCGCTGGCGTGTACCAGCACGTGCGTTCGGTGGTCACGGACGCTCTGGTGCAGCGCGGCGAATTTCTAACTTCCTACACGCCCTATCAGGCGGAAATTTCGCAAGGAACGCTGCAAGCCATTTTTGAATTTCAGACACTGATGTCGCAGCTGACGAGCCAGGAGGTCGCCAACGCTTCCATGTACGACGGCTCCACGGCGCTTACGGAGTCGGTGCTGATGGCCGAGCGCCTCACGCGGCGTCACCGCGTGCTCGTCGCGCGAACCGTGCATCCCGAATATCGCCAGGTGCTCGCAACCTACGCAAAGCATCTCGGAATCGAAGTCGAGGAATTCGGATTCGAGCCATCCGGCCAAATTGACGCTGCCTCGATTCGCGCTGACTCTTGGAAAGAGGCTGCTGCGATAGTCGTGCAATCGCCGAATTTCTTCGGCGTTCTCGAATCACTCGGCCCGATCGCGGAAACGGCGCACCAGCACGGCGCGCTCCTCATCGATTGCATCACTGAGCCGCTGGCTCTCGGCATCGTGAAGCCGCCGGAAGAAGCCGACATCGTTGCACTCGAAGCGCAAAGTTTTGGCGTCCCTCCGAGTTATGGCGGTCCCTACGTCGGCGTAATTGCCACGCGCGACAAGTTCGTGCGCCAAATGCCCGGACGCCTTGCGGGCGAAACCACCGATGCCGCCGGACGCCGCGGATTTTGCCTGACGCTGGCGACGCGCGAGCAGCATATCCGCCGCGAGAAAGCCACTTCCAATATTTGCACCAACGAAGCTCTCTACGCTCTCGTCGTCACGATTCATCTCTGCCTTCTCGGCAAAGATGGCGTGCGCGAACTCGCCGCGCAAAATCTTTCCAAGGCGCATTTCGCGCGTGATGTGATGAAACGAATCCCCGGCGTCACGCTTCCCTTCTCCGGAAAAACGTTCAACGAGTTCGTCGTGGAATTTCCGCGGCCCGTAAAACAAATCAACGAGAAATTGCTCGTGGAGAAAATTATTGGCCCGCTCGCCCTCGATAAATACTATCCGGGCCAGGAAAAGCGCGGCCTGATGTGCGCCACGGAAGTGACGCCGCGCGCGGAGATCGAACGGCTCGCCGCCGCCGTAAAGAAGATATTGCAATCCGGAACTTAAGGAGCACAGGTTTTGAACCAACAGCACTCAACCACTGACATTGAAGCAACCAGCAACGGAATCAAGAAGGCCCGCGGCCATGTCAGCCAAAATGAAGGCCTGATTTTTGAGAAGTCTGTTACGGGAAAGCGCGGCATCGAATTTCCGCCGCTCGACGTGCCCGCCGTCGACCCTGTAAAGGAATTGGGCGCGGAGTTTTCGCGCGGCGGCGTCGAGGGATTCCCAGAAGTCAGCGAAATCGAAGTGATTCGCCACTTCACGCGCCTCTCCACGTGGAATTACGCCATCGACCTCGGCATGTATCCGCTCGGCTCCTGCACCATGAAATACAATCCGCGCGTAAATGAATTCGTCGCGCGCCTCGATGGCCTCGCTACCGAACATCCGTCGCAACCAGACTCCGTTTCGCAAGGCTGTCTGCGCATCATGCACGATTTGGAAAAGTGCCTTCTCGAAATCACCGGAATGGATGGTGCTTCACTCGAACCCGTGGCGGGCGCGCAAGGCGAGTTGACGGGCCTGCTGCTGATTCGCGCCTATCTCGAGAGCAAAGGTAGCGCGCGAAAGAAGGTTTTGATTCCGGATTCCGCGCACGGAACGAATCCCGCGTCCGTGGTGATTTCCGGCTACGAAGTTGAAAACATCAAGTCCAATGAACGCGGCCAAATCGACATCGCGCATTTCCGGCAATTCGTCACGGAAGATGTGGCGGCGCTGATGATCACAAATCCCTCAACTCTGGGCGTCTACGAGGAAAATATCGCGGAAATTGCCGCGATTCTTCACGAACGCGGCGCGCTGCTTTACATGGATGGCGCGAACATGAATGCGCTTGCCGGCATCACCCGCCCCGGCGATTTCGGCGTCGACGTGATGCACCTGAATCTGCACAAGACTTTTTCAACGCCCCACGGCGGCGGCGGTCCCGGCGCCGGTCCCGTGCTAATCAAGAAAATCCTCGAACCGTTTTTGCCTGTGCCAGTGGTTCGCGAACAGAACGGCAAGTTCACGCTCGATTTTAACCGCCCGCAGTCCATCGGTCGCGTTCGCGCCTATTGCGGCAACTTTGGCGTTTTGCTCCGCGCGCTCGCCTACACGCTGGCCTACGGCCCTGGGATCCGCCAAGCCACTGAGGACGCCGTTCTCAACGCAAATTACATTCGGAAGCATCTCGAAAACTTCTACGATTTGCCGTACAACCTGCCTTCCATGCACGAAGTCGTTTTCAGCGACGCGCGCCAAAAGAAGCACGGTGTAAACACGATGGACATCGCCAAGCGCCTCATCGACTACGGCTTCCATCCTTACACGACGGCCTTTCCGCTCATCGTCCCCGGCGCACTGATGATCGAGCCCACGGAATCCGAGTCCAAGGAAGAGTGCGACCTGTTCATCGACGCCATGCGCGCGATCGCGGCGGAAGCGGAAACAAATCCGGAGCTTGTCAAGACCGCCCCGCACGCCACGCGCGTTGGCAGGCTCGATGAAGTTGCCGCCGCTCGCAGACCGATTCTCCGATGGAAGCCGCGCCAGCATCTCGATACCACTCCGCACAAAATCGTCAACACCGTCGTTCCGACGGCGTAAACATACGCTGTTCGCGCCATAGAAACCCGCGGCGCAATCATGGCGCGTAAACGCGCAGAGCCGTATATACTCCTGTTCCATTGTCTGTTGGGAGCCTGCTATGACCCCGGAAGAAGCCGCCACACTTTCCAGCCATCTGCTCGCGGATCTGCAGCGCGAATCGCAAATCACGCGAAAGGTATTTGCCGCGTTGCCCGATAATCAAACCGGCTATCGCATCCATCCCAAGGCGCGAACCGCGCTCGAACTCGCCTGGCACATTGTCGTCATGGAAACCTGGTTTCTCGACTCCATTTTCCAGGGGCAATTCTATGCAGGTGTCAGCAGTAAAGTGCCGCCCGAAATCAAAACGGCGGCGGACGTTGTCGCGTGGTACGACGAGCAGTTCGAGCCAAATTTTAAGAAGGCATCGAAATTAAGCGGCGAGTATTTTGCGCGGCCTCTCTCATTTCTGAGGAAATACGATTATCCTGCCGTGATTTATCTGCAGATGATTCTCTCGCACACGATCCATCATCGCGGACAGTTTGCCGCGTACCTGCGCGCCATGGGAGCACAGGTGCCCGCGATTTACGGAGGCAGTCTCGATGAGCCCGCCGAAAAATCAGCCGAGGCATAAAACGGTTTCGGATTTTCGATTGTCTGTTCTCGGAATCCTGGGCCAACGCTAATTCGGAAACCGGACGGAATGAATCACGGCGCGAAAGGCGCTGCTATACGTCTCGTAATCCTTCTGCGGAGCGATGCAAATCACATAGAAGAGGCCATTGGGACGCAGCGTCGTAACCAGCCATTCCGCCCCCGCGCCGCCCGCAGACGAATCCCCCTGCAGATACGTTGAAAGCGCCGGTTGCCCGCCAAGCGTCGCTGATTCCGGCGCACGCATCACACTCAATTTCGGATTCGATTGCACCAGACTGGCGATCAGGTCCTTGTTGGCTTCCTCCAGCGTTGGCGCGTTGCCAGCAATATTTGGCGATGGGAACACGCTGACAATCACTCCATAGGCCACCACCGAATTCCCTTGCGCATCTTTGAGCACGCCGCCTTCGGGAGAGAATGCCGCGCCGGCGTATTGCGCTTGCGATTTCCAATTATCGGGGTACGCCAAGGTGAATTCGTCATTTGCAAATGACGCGTACTCACTCGACGGAATTGCCGGGCCGTCGGTAGCGGCGTCAGCCGCACTTCCGACTGGCTTTGGCGGAGGCGGGGGCAACAATTTCACGTAGCGTTTGATCGCTTCGAATTCGCGCGAATCGTGCGTGGCATTCGCCGGCGCGCCATTGAGCCGGTCAACTTCCTGGTCGATGCGCTCAATCCGGTGCTCGGGACTCGGATGATCGCTGAAGAACTCCGCCGGCTGCGGCAGCTGTCCAAGTTTCTCGTAAAAATCCGCCATGGCCTGAGGATCGTACCCAGAGTCGTGCAGGATTTGCGCTCCCAGAATGTCCGCCTGGCTTTCGTCCGTGCGCGACATTTTCAAAAACGCAATCGGGATGCCCACGCCGCCCAGGAATCGCCCCATCAGCAAAGTGGCCGTGTTTCC
>DATGJE010000227.1:0-3621 GCA_035295305.1 Candidatus Acidiferrales bacterium
CATAACCGATAACTTTGGTAGCCTTGCTCATTCGTGACACGCCGGCGGGTGGCGCGGGTTTGACGGCACGTTTCCCTCTTGTGACACGGCAGCGGCGAACGGATGATACCACCGCGCCAGTTTGCCGAACAGGTGGGTGGCAGCAGCCAAGGCGTCGTAGGCTCAGGGGAAGACCCCACGCTTACAACACGAGCATGGGGCACCCGCTAGAAGCAGGTCCCTTCCCCGCCATTCGCAAAAACGGCGACTGGGTTCGGGATGACAACATAAGGCAAGGCGGGGGTGTTAAGGGACACAAAGAGGAACGCCAGGCTGCGCCAGGCGCGGGCGCAGCAAGCAGCGCCCCTACGAAGGCAGAACCAAAGACCTCACCCTTCGCGAAAAGCGCTCACTTCGCCAAAATCGCTCAGTGCAAGCAGGATGGGGCATCCGCAAGGGCAAGGCAAGGCTACGAGCGCTCCGCGACGCGCGCGTCGCGCGGGCGGGGTAAACCCCGCCCCTACGAAAATGTCGCGCGCCGGGCGCGTGGCGCTAGGGCTTTTGGGTGGGGCGGAGGAGGACTTCGCTTATGAAGCTTTGCGGGGCTTGGGTGAGGAGCATGGCGACGGCGTGGGCCACGTCATCGGGCTGGAGCATTTTTCTTGCGTCCTTTGTGGAGCCATGAAAAAAATCCGTGGCGACCGAGCCGGGGCAAATGGAGGCGACGCGGATGCCGTGCGCGCGGAGATCTTCGGCCATGCAGTAGGTGAGGCCGAGCAAGCCCCATTTGGAGGCGCAATAGGCTCCGCCGCCGGGCATGGCGTTTTTTCCGGCGAGGGAACTGACGTTGATGATGTGGCCGCGGGAGCGCGCGAGCATTCCGGGGATGACGGCGCGGCTAACGAGGAACACTCCTTTGAGATTGGTGTCTAACACTGCGTCCCAGTCCGTTTCGTTCAGTTCGTGAATGGGGCCGAAGCGGCCGACGCCGGCGTTGTTGACGAGGACGTCGATGGCGGAGAATTTTTTTAGAGTGGCGTCGACGAGGGCGGCGACTTGATCGGCGCGGGAGACGTCGGCGGAGAAAGCGAAGGCCTCGATGGATTCGTTGCGAAGGCGCGCGGTCGCGTCGTCGAGGGCCTTCTTGTCGCGTCCGCAAAGGCTGACGCGCGCGCCCATTTGGCCGAGGCGGCGAGCGATGGCGAAGCCGATGCCTCGGCTGGCGCCCGTGATGAGGGCGGATTGTCCGGCGAGAGGATTTTCAGTGGGCATGACGTGCTCCTGATGGGGCTTTGTGAAAACTCCTTGCGCCGCAATGCGCGGGCGACGTTTGGCAGACATTCATCATCTTATCACCAGAGCAGGAACGTCACCTGGACGACCGGGCCAACGAACACGAACATGGATTCGCGGGAATGGCCTTGCGCGACTCTGGAGGTTTCCCTATAATCCGAGAGTTTTCTGCACGCCCGCAATCTTAGCCAGAGCAATCTAGAAGATGCCTGCAGATGGTTGCGAATCTGATCGGGGAGGCAGGAGGAAGATGATGCGAAAAAGTTTCGCCGCGAACGGGCTTTTGGTGTTTGTGGCCGCTGTGCTGAGTTTGGCCGCCCCGCTGGCGTCCGCCCAAGATCAGCAACAACCGCCAGCCGCCAAGACGCCGTACACGCTTGCTGAGTACAACGCTTTTCAGGCTTGCGCCAGCCAGACGGACCCGCAGGCGCGAATTCAGTCGTGCGACGATTTTGCGTCGAAGTTTCCGAACTCGGTGCTTTTGCCGCTCGTGTATCAGACGGACTATCAGGCGTACAACCAGTTGAAGGATTATCCGAAGACAATCGAGGCCATCGACAAATTCCTGGCCGTGCCGGATGACAAGCTGACAGTGATTCCGGGTGTGACCAAGGAAAAGGTAACCGGCGACAGGTTACAGGCTCTGTACATTCGCGCCGTGGCGTTCAATCAAGTGTTCAACGAGAAAGATCCCAATGCGCAGGACGAGTTGACGAAAGCTCGCCAGGCGGCGCTCGACGGGTTGAAGGTGCTGGGAGACCTGCCGAAGCCGGCAAACATGACGGACGATCAATTCGCGCAGCAGAAAAAACCGCCCGAGATTTTGTTCAATTACACGGCAGGCTCCGCAGCGTTTCAACTGAAGGATTATAAGGACGCCATCGATTCGTTCAATGCGGTGCTGGCGGACAAGTCGGACGACGCTGCGACGTATTTCCGGTTGGGCGTCGCTTACCTGCAATTGGCGGGGCAGCAGACGAAGCAGCCGGAAGCGCCACCGAATGGAACATCCCCAACAACTCCGCCGACCGCAGGGGCAACACCGGCAGCGCCAGATCCGGCGCAGCAGCAGGCGAACGATCTCTACATGAATGGTTTCTGGGCGCTGGCGCGTTCGATTGCGTTGAAGGGGCCCGGTGAAGCGCAGATGCGAACTTATCTGCGCGCGCAGATGTTCAATTACGAGCAGCCGGCTTGCGGTACGCTGCTCGACCAGCAGATGAGCGAACTGATTCAGCTTGCCGGAACGACGCCGACGCGGCCAGCGACATATACTTTGCCGAGCGCGACGGATTTGGGCAAAGTGCTGCAATCGAGCAACCTGCTTTCGATCTTGACTGATTTGCAGGCGGGCGGCGACAAGGGAAAAATGACGTGGCTTGCGGTTTGCGGACAGGAAATTCCGGACGTTGTCGGGAAGATTATTGACATTACGCCGGGAACGGATTCGATCGATTTCAAAGTGTTCACGGCAGCGACGGGCGAGGAAATTCAGGCTGGAACGACGCCCAATTTGGACGTGACCGTTTGGACTGCTCCGCACACGGAAGCCGCTGCAGCGACACCGGCGGCCGGCGCTGCCGCGCAGACGTCCACTCCTGCTCCTGTGCAACCGGAAGCGGCTCGATTGCAGAAAGGCGACGCCATCAAGTTCACGGGAACGCTGAGGAGTTACGACACGCAGCCATTCTTGGTGCACTTTGACAAGTGCAAGGTGGACGCTTCGGTGATCCCGCCGGAAAAAGGCGCTCCAAAGCGAAAGCCGCGCCGTCCCGGCGTGCGTTAGCTTTCGCCGCGTGATTTGCACGTAATTCGTCTGGCATAGGAAGGCCGCTTGCGAGTCGCGAAGCGGCCTTTTTTATTTTTGCCGCGGATTTGTTTGACGGTTTATTTCAGGCTAGGAATGGCGGCGTCCGTTACGGTCGAGCTTGTACTCTTCGAGCTTGCGGCCGAGCGTATTGCGGTGAATTCCCAGAGTGCGCGCGGCGCGGCACTGATTGCCTTCCACGTGATCCATAACGCGCTTAATGAAACGACGCTCGAATTCCCCGAGCGCTTCCTCGAGCAAGATGCCGCGTTCCACCATCTGCCCGACAAGGACTTCCAACTGATCTTTCACGATTGCATCCTCCGAAGTGCGGCTCCGGGGACTGGGCTGCGGGCCTAAAATGCAGAAGCTCTAATCGAGTGGATGTCCGGTCAATCGCTCGTACGCCTCGCGATATTTAGCGCGCGTTCCGTTGACAACATCGGGCGGCAGCGCCGGAGCGGGCGGCTGCTTCGACCAGCCGATACGTTCGAGATAGTCGCGAACAAACTGCTTATCAAAAGATGGCTGGGCCTTTCCGG
>DATGJE010000228.1:0-5170 GCA_035295305.1 Candidatus Acidiferrales bacterium
CGCCCGTCGAGCCCGGGCATGCGGTAATCGCACAGCACCAGGTCCGTCGGCTCATCCACGATTTTCAGCAGCGCATCTGCGCCGTCGCGAGCGGTGCGCACTTCGCAATGCGGCTCCAGACCTTTGACGATCAGGCCCAGCACCAGTTTGTTGTCGTCCACCACCAGAACTTTTACGTCTTTCATCGCCGCGCGCGCTCGGAGCGCCGCCGCACATAATGGCCGCTCCGTCCTCCCGCCTTTTCCACCAGATAGATTCCCGAAATCTCCATGCCCCGATCCAGCGCCTTGCACATATCGTAAAGCGTCAATGCCGCCACGGCCGTCGCCGTCAGCGCCTCCATTTCCACACCGGTGGGCCCTGTCGCCGTCACTCGCGACACAATTTCAACTCCATTCTGACATAGCTCGGTCGCAACATCTATGTGCGTCAAAAGCAGCGGATGACAAAGAGGAATCAGCTCCGCGGTGCGCTTCGCCGCCGCGATTCCCGCAATTCGCGCAATCTCAAATGGATTCCCTTTCGGCATTTTCGTACGCCGGACTTTCGCCAGCGCCGCCTTGCCAATTTTCACAAATCCACGCGCGACCGCCGTCCGTTCCGTCGTGGACTTCGCCGTCACGTCCACCATGCGAACGCGTCCCTGGGAATCGTAATGTGAAAGCGTCTGCTTCATCGCATCTCTACAATAGCCCTCGCCGTGGCAGCACGTCCACCCATTCGCCCGCCGCAAGTTTCAATTTCGATTGATGTACAACCAGAAAACAATTCCCGCGTGCCAACGTCGCAATGTCTCCCGAGCCTTGCCACGGCAGCTCGCTCACTGTCGCTTCTCCATTCGCCCAGTCCAGCACCGCCGGCAAGAAATGCGTCAGCGCCGCTTTCTGCTCAACGCCTTTTGATAATTTTGCCTTTAGCAAAGGCAGAGGCCGCGCGTCGCCGCCGCTCAGAATGTCGACCGCCGGAACCGCGAGCAGCTCAAACGTCACCATCGCAGACACGGGATTGCCCGGCAATCCAAACACGGGTTTGCCACGGCAAATTCCAAACACCGCCGGCCGCCCCGGACGAATCGCCAGCGCGTCGAAAAAGAATTCCGCGCCGAGTCCTCGCAACACCTCCTCAACCAAGTCGTACTTCCCCCTCGAGACGCCGCCGCTTAACACCAGCGCATCTTCCTCGAGCCCGCGCTCAATCATTTTTCGAAGTTCGCCGATGCGATCTGGCGCATTTCCAAGCAACACGACTTCCGCTCCCGCAAGCTCCCCCTGAGCCGCCAACGAAACGCCATTGCTGTTGCGAATCTCAAACGGTCCCGGAAGCGCATCCACGGCCACCACTTCATCGCCAGTCGAGAGAATCACCACGCGCGGTTTGCGATAGACCTCCAATTCCATCGCACCCACTTGCGCGGCAATCGCAATTTCCGCGTAACCAATTCGCGTTTTCGCGCGCAACAACACATCTCCCGCGTGAGATTCCGAGCCGCGCGGCACAATGTTCATACCCGCCTCCGCCGTGCGCTCAATCGTCACTTCAGTTTCGCGCCCGCCCGTCCGCGTGTGCTCGATCATCACCACGGTATCCGCGCCTCTTGGCACCGCCGCGCCTGTCATAATCTGCACGCATTCGCCCGCGCCCACTGTCTCTGCGAACTCGCCGCCGGCGCGAATCTCGCCAATCAGTCGCACTTTCGCGCCAACTTCACGGCAGTCGACTGCGCGCACAGCGAACCCGTCGCGTGTCGCGCGGTCAAACGGCGGATAATCCCTGTCGGCAACAATTTCTTGCGCAAGAATCCTCCCGAGCGAGTTTTCAAGTCTTGTTTTTTCGCGTGCAGGAATCCGACGCAGGCCCGCTGTAACTTCGATAACCTTCAGCCTCGCGTCCTCATAGGACAACATACCGGCTCACAACCACGACGCGAGTTTCGTTCCGGGAGGAATAATCGTGGCGTCGCGCTCGGGCCCCGTTGAAATCATCCCGATTTCAGCGCCCAACGAATCGGAAATGAATTTCATGTAGTCGCGCGCCGCTTCCGGCAAATCATGCGCTTCGCGGATGTGCTCGGTGGGTTTCTGCCAACCCGGCAGGGTCTTGTACTCCGGCGTCACTTCCGCGAGCACTTCCACTTCCGCGGGCATTTCCTCGAGCTTCGAGCCTTTGTAACGATACCCTACGCACACCTGAATTTGCGCCTGCGTATCGAACACGTCGAGCTTCGTCACCACCAGCGAATCGATTCCGTTGACTTGCACGGCGTAGCGCAACATCACCAAGTCGAGCCAGCCACATCGCCGCGGCCGCCCAGTGACCGCGCCATATTCGTTTCCGCGATCGCGCACGGCTTTTGCGTCTAGGTCAGGCATCTCCGTCGGAAAGGGCCCGCCACCTACGCGAGTCGTGTAAGCTTTCGTCACGCCGATCACGCCTGTCACTTTAGTTGGCGACACGCCCAATCCCGTGCACGCGCCGCCTGCGATTGCGCTCGATGACGTTACGAACGGATACGTTCCGTGGTCGATGTCCAGCATCGTCCCCTGCGCTCCCTCGAATAAAATTGATTTCCCCTCAGCGAGTGCGCGATTCACCAGCGCCGAAGTATCCGTCACAAGTCCACGAATTTTGTCCGCAAGCTCGCGGTACATCTCGACAATCCCCCTGGTATCCAACTCCTGACCGTACGCTGCGCGGCTAAACGCATCTTTCTCCTCAATGTCGCGCTCGAGCTTCCTCTGAAATCTTTCGCCATCCATTAAATCGCAGACGCGCAGCCCGCGCCGCGCCATTTTGTCTTCATACGCTGGCCCGATGCCGCGCGATGTTGTTCCAATCTTGTGCGGCCCCAGCGCTGCTTCCGCCGATTTTTCGAGTTCCCGATGGAAAGGAAGAATCAGGTGCGCTCGATTGCTCAAAAACAGCCGCCCCTGTACGCTAATGCCGCCCTTGCTCAAACTGTTGAGCTCCGCCACCAGGGCCGCTGGATCCACCACCACTCCAGAGCCAATAACCGCCTTTTTCCCCTCCCGCAAAATCCCGCACGGAATCAGCTGCAGTACGTAGCGATTGTCGCCGATGATGACCGTATGCCCGGCGTTGTGCCCGCCGCCATATCGCGCGCTGTAGTCGAACGACCCGGCCAGGAAATCAACCACCTTCCCTTTGCCTTCATCGCCCCATTGCGCGCCCACCACTGCGATCGCTTTCATCCCCTCGTCTCTCGCCTTTCCAATTGCCGGGCCGCACTCTGCCCTCTCCATTCCATTTCGGAAAGCATTCTGGGAGGAATTTGCAGCCGTGCAGAATCTCCAATCCTACGCTCGCCCTGCCGCGAAAACAAGTCATGCATTCAAGAGCGCGGGAGTCTGAATCTGCCCGCGGCGTAAGAATACGTTCGCGCCACCACCAAATCCTCTCGCAATTTCTTTTGCGTCACCGGATCCTCCTGCCACGGCGCTGCAAAATCTACAGAGAATTTGCGTCTAGCCAATTTCGCCGTGCCGGAAACAATCCACACTGTGATCGTTCACCATCCCGACCGCCTGCATCATCGCATAGCAAATGGTCGTGCCCACAAACTTAAATCCGCGCTTCTGCAGGTCCTTGCTTAACGCATCCGATTCCCGCGTCCGCGCCGGCACTCGGCGGCTGCGGCGCGCATTCTTCAGCGGACGCCCCTCGACGAATCGCCACAAATACGCGTCGAAGCTGCCAAATTCATTCTGCACGACCAGAAACGCTTTAGCGTTCTGAACCGTCGCCGCAATTTTCAACCGGTTGCGTATGATTCCCGGATCCGCCAGCAGCTTTCGCACGCGGCGTTTGTCATAACGCGCCACCCGCTTCGCGTCGAAATTGTCGAACACCTTGCGATACCGCGCGCGTTTGCGCAACACCGTTTCCCAACTCAGCCCCGCCTGCGCCCCCTCGAGAATTAACATCTCGAAAAGCGTGCGATCGTCGTGAACGGGCACACCCCATTCTTCATCGTGATACTGAATGGAAATTTCGGTTTTTGCCCACGCGCACCGGCGGCGCGACTGCTCGGCGCTCGGCTTGGCGCGAATCGCTTGCGTCGTGGGATTCACTGTGGCACTACAACGACTTACGACAGGTGCCGCAGGAGCACCTTGTCAATCTGTTCCTTGGGCATCGCCCCAACAATCTGATCGGCCACCTGCCCGCCCTTGAAAATCAGGAGTGACGGAATCCCGCGAATGTTGAATTTCCCCGGCGTGTTCATATTCTCATCCACATTCATCTTGACTACTTTCAGCTTCCCCGCCCGCTCCGTGGCAATGGCATCGACCGTCGGCGAAAGCGCTCTGCACGGTCCGCACCACTCCGCCCAGAAGTCCACCATCACTGGCTGAGTCTTGCTGGCCTCAATCACTTCCGCCTGAAAATTCGCGTCACTTACCGCTGCAACATTATTTCCCGACATTTATCCCCCGATTTTTGCGCGGGCATTGTTCGCATGCCTGCCCGCTTCGAATTACCCGCCACGGCTTGCCAGCTAAACATTAGATGACGCAGCCACTCGTTGGACTCTACCCTGCTTGGCCTTCTCGTACAGCTTCACATACTCCGCTGCCGAAGCCTTCCACGAGAAATCCTTGGCCATGCCGTTTGCCTGAATCGCGCGCCATAGCCGCAAATCGCGGTAGCCCGCCAGTGCCTCGCTCACGCACTTCATCAAAGCCGCGCCCTCGTACTCCGTGAACTTGAATCCCGTTCCCTTCGCGGTTTTCGCGTCGAACGCTTCCACCGTATCATCCAATCCGCCCGTTGCGCGAACCACAGGAACCGTTCCATATCGCAAACTGTAAATCTGATTCAGCCCGCAAGGCTCGTAGCGCGAGGGCATCAAAAACATATCCGCGCCCGCCTCAATCTTATGCGCTATCACGTTATCGTAAGCCACTTTCACGCCCACGCGCTTCGGATACTTTTTTGCAAGTTCCTGGAACAGCTTCTCGTACTTCGCCTCGCCGTTCCCCAGCGCCACCAGCGCCAAATCTTCCTTCATCAACTCCGCTGCCGTCTCCGCAATCAGGTCGAATCCCTTCTGATCCACGAAGCGCGAAACAATTCCGATCAGCGGCCGTTCCATGTTGTCCGAAGGCAACTGAAACGCCGCCAGCAAATCTTTCTTGCACAGCCGCTTCCC
>DATGJE010000229.1:0-5100 GCA_035295305.1 Candidatus Acidiferrales bacterium
GCGTTGGTCCGCACGCCCAACCGGCGAATCTTATCGGCCCACGTCAGCACCACGGAATAAGCCTTGGGCGCTTGGGGCCGCGCGAGCGGAATCTCTCCCTCATAGACAAAGCCTTCGTTTCCGTCGATGGTGAGAAAATCGCCTTGATGAATCAACCGCCCGTTCACATGCATTTCTTTCTTCGCATAATCAATGTCCAACGCTTCGCAGCCGACGATGCAACACTTTCCCCATCCGCGCGCGACCACTGCTGCGTGGCTCGTCTTGCCTCCCGTGGCCGTCAAAATTCCTTGCGCTGCGTTCATTCCGCCGACGTCCTCTGGACTGGTTTCCCGCCGGACAAGAATCACCTTCTCTCCGCGCAACGCCCATTCTTCCGCTTCGTGCGCGGTGAAGACTGCTTTGCCTGTCGCGGCTCCCGGCACCGCATTTACGCCAGTCGCTATTTTGCGTTTCGCCAACTCATCTCTTGTGGCCGTGGGCGCAATCACGGGATAAAACAACCGCTCGACGTCCTCCGGCTGAATTCTTTGCAGCGCTTCTTCGCGCGAAATTAATCCTTCATTCGCCATGTCCATGGCCACTTGGAACGTGGCTGCCGGCGAACGTTTCCCGGTGCGCGTTTGCAGCATGTACAGCTTTCCATCTTCCACCGTGAATTCCAGGTCCTGCATATCTCGATAATGGTGTTCCAGTTTCTGCCGCACACCTTCAAGTTGTTTATAAACTTTCGGCATGCGTTTCGCCATTTCGCTCAAATGCATCGGCGTGCGAATTCCCGCCACGACGTCCTCGCCCTGCGCGTCAATAAGGAAGTCGCCGAAGAAGATTTTCTCTCCCGTCGAAGGGTCGCGCGTGAAGCAGACACCTGTGCCGGAGTTTTCGCCACGATTTCCGAACACCATCTGCACCACATTCACCGCCGTGCCTAGCAAGCCGTTGATTTTTTCCACGCGACGGTAGGTCACGGCTTTCTCGCCCATCCATGACTCGAACACCGCGCCAATCGCGCCCCACAGTTGTTCCTGCGGATCTTCCGGAAAATCCTTGCCCGTCTTTGCGCGAAAATATTTTTTGTACTCGCCCACTAGTTCCCGCCAGCCTTCAGCGGGTACTTGCGTGTCGTCTTTCACCTTAAAGCGAGACTTTAGGTCTCGCAGCTTCTCTTCCAGCTCATCCTTGGGCAAGCCAATCACGACGGACGAGTACATCTGAACAAATCGTCGAAACGCGTCGTAAGCGAAGCGCTCGTTGCCGGTGATCTTCGCGAGGCCTTCCACGGAGCGCGAATTCAGGCCGAGATTCAGAATCGTCTCCATCATTCCCGGCATGGAACGGGCCGAGCCCGAGCGGACGCTCACGAGCAGCGGATCCTTCGCGTCGCCCAATTTTTTGCCCGTCGTTTTCTCCAGGCGCGCGAGATTCGCCTTCACCTGCGCCGGCAATTCCTTGGGATATTTTCGTCCGTGCTTGAGATAGTAATCGCAAGTCTCCGTGGAAATCGTAAATCCTGCCGGGACGGGCAAACCGATGCGCGTCATCTCCGCAAGACCGGCGCCCTTGCCGCCGAGGATGTCTTTCATTTGTCCGTTGCCTTCTGCTTTCCCTGCCCCAAAGTAATAAACGTATTTCACCGGCCCTCACCTTTTACTCGAAGTTTATTGCACTGAAAATTTCAGAAAAAATGTCGGCGCGTCGACAGAAATTTCGGCCGACAAATGGGATTCGCGGAATTAAATTTCTACTTTAACATTTCATCTTCACTTCTCTTCCGCAACCATTTCCGAAAAATCCGCGATGGTCGAAAATTCCCGCAACAAACCCGCGAGCAATGCCAATCGATTTTTGCGCACTGCGGCATCCTCGTCCATCACCATCACATCATCGAAGAATCGATCCACCGTCGGACGCAATTCTGAAATGGATTCCAACGCTTCTTTGTACCGCCCGGCCCGTTTGTGCGCCGCCGCGCGGTCTGCAAGCACCAGCGCCTCGCGATGAAGCTGTTTCTCGGCTTCTTCCCGAAATAGCTCGGCCTTTACCGAGCCGCCCTCCCCACCACGCGGCCCGGCCTTCTCCACTATTTTCCTGATGCGCTTGAAGGCTATCGCCAGCGGCGCGAAATTCTTCGAGTGACGTATGCTCTTCAGCGCCATGATGCGGCTGCGCACGTCCAACAAATCATCCGAACTCGCCGCCATCGCGGCGTTCACCTCGTCGTACGCGAATCCCTGTTTCTCGCGCAGCAAATACTTCGCGCGTTCGCCGATGAACTCCAGTACCTTCTTCTCCAACTCTGGCGCAACCGTAATTCCAGGCTTGTGCGCGGCCAGTCCCTTCGAGCTCGCCGAAATTGCCGCGGACAGCGAAAATGGCAATTTGCGTTCAAGTAAAATCTGAACCACGCCGGACGCCGCGCGACGCAATGCGAAGGCATCACTTGAACCAGACGGAATGATCCCCACCGCAAAACACGCAACGAGAGAATCCAGCTTGTCCGCAAGCGACAGGGCGCACCCGGTCAAATTTCGCGGAACGGAATCTTCCACGCCCACGGGCTTGTACTGATCGTAAATCGCCCAAGAGACTTCCTCTTGTTCTCCCTGTGCCCGCGCGTAGAGTCCGCCAACGACACCCTGCAGTTCGGTAAACTCTCGCACCATGCCTGTTGCGAGATCGCATTTGGCCAACTCTCCCGCTCGGTCCGCCGCGCTTACGTCAGCGCCGTGAATTCCTGAATCGAACCATTGCCCCGAAATCCACCGAGCCAAATCGCGCACGCGGTCCGTCTTGTCGCGATAGCTCCCCAATCTCGATTCAAACGTTACGTGCGCCAGCTTTTCCAAATAATCGCCCAACCGCCGCTTCTGATCCGATTCCCAGAAGAATTGCGCGTCCGCCAGCCGCGCACGGAGCACGCGCTCGTGTCCTGCGCAAACCAACCCGGCGCGATCCTTATCCATGTTAATGACGGCGAGGAATTGCGGCTCCAGTTCCCCGTCGCGCCCCTCAACGGCAAAGTATTTCTGATGGTCGCGCATCACCGTGATCAATATTTCCGAAGGTATATCCAGATACGCTGGGTCAAATCCTCCGGCGATCACCGAAGGGTACTCGTTCAAATACACGACCAGGTCCAAAAGCCCGGCGTCTTCGTGTGTGCGCCACTTCTTTTTTGTGGTCAGGGCGCGAATTTCTTTTTCAATCTTTTTGCGCCGTTCCGCCGGCTCGGCAATCACGAAATTGCGCCGCAGCTTGGTGTCATAATCTTTCTTGCCCGTCACACGAATTTTCGACTTCCCGAGGAAGCGATGCCCTTCGGTCGTATCTCCTGCCACGATTCCTTCATATTCCACTTTAACAATCTGTCCCGCCAGCAACGCAACGATCCACCGCACGGGCCGACTGAATCGCGCGCCCTTTTTGCCGGTCCAGTACATCGAGCGCGGAAACGAAAGTTCGCGCATCGCCTGCGGCAATATTTCCGCGAGAATGTCTTTCGCATGGCGCCCGTAAACAATCTGCTTCGCGGCCAGATATTCTCCGCGCGCGGTTTGCGCAAGATAAAGTTTAGCTAGAGGTATTCCCTGCTTCTCGGAAAAACTTTCTGCTGCGCGTGTCGGCTGGCCGACATTGTCAAACGCAACCGATTTCGGCGGACCAAGAATTTCCTTTTCCTGATCCGGTTGACGCAGCAGCACTGCATCCGAGCTCGCGCCCAATCTTCTCGGCGCTCCCCACGTTCGAATCGCACTAATCAAAATTCCATTTGCAATAAAATGCTTCTCAAGTATTTGTTGAAGTTCAATGCAGGCTTTCGGAATCAGTCCTGCCGGGATTTCTTCGCATCCGATTTCAAACAAAAATTCGCCGCGCTCTTTCATCGCCGCCCCTGCCCTGTTGCTTGCGGCAACCCGCCAACGGGCTGCGCCGCCTCAGTCCAGCCGTTCATTGCGCAGTACTCTGCTGCGACACGGCAACACAGCGCGCGCACTCGCCCGATCAGCGCCGCGCGTTCCGTCGTCGAAATCGCTCCGCGCGAATCCAGAACGTTAAACAAGTGCGAGCATTTCAAACAGAAATCGTACGCCGCCAAAATTGGCGCGGATTTCTTCATGTCTGTTTCGGTATGCATTCCGCCATGCGTGGCTTTGCTGCCGAGGATCGCTTTGGCTTCCCTCTCACACAAGTCGAACATCTCGCGCGTGCGCCCGGGATCCGCCCATTCGAAACTGTATGCAGAGAATTGCTGCTCCTCGGCCAACCGTATATCGCCGTAAGTGACGTTATCGGACCATCGCAACTTGAACACGCTGTCAACGTTCTGAAGGAACGCAGCGATCCTTTCGAGTCCGTAGGTGAGCTCGCACGACACGGGATCGAGATCCAGGCCTCCTGCCTGTTGGAAATATGTGAAATGCGTAATCTCCAATCCATCAAGTAACACTTGCCAGCCGACGCCCCACGCGCCGAGGGTTGGCGATTCCCAATTGTCTTCCTCGAAGCGAACATCGTGATGCCGCAAATCAATCCCGATCGCTCGCAAGCTGTCCAGATAAATGTTCTGCACGTCCGTGGGAGGAGGCTTAAGTATCACTTGAAGCTGCGTGTGCTTGTACAGACGATTCGGATTTTCGCCGTAACGTCCATCCGCAGGACGCCGGCTTGGTTGAATGTACGCGACGCGATACGGCAATGGCCCAAGCACGCGGAAGAAAGTTTCCGGATGCATTGTTCCCGCGCCGACTTCCACATCATACGGTTGTTGAAGCACGCAGCCGCGCTTCGACCAGTAAGTCTCCAACTGCAACACGAGTTCCTGAAACGTAGGACCCACAGGCTTTCCTACTCCAGCGTTACTTGAAGTTTTGCGCTTTACGATTTTTACGGTCTTTGGGGTCAAAGGGCCGTCTCCAGCATTGCTCGCGACACCAGTTTGCGTTCAATTTGATGTTCGATCAAATCCAATGAATACCGTGACAGTTCGCGCAGCGCCGCTTTCGGGATGCTGCTCGCTTCGATTTTGTCCAGGCGGTCTGCCAACATTTTAATGCCTGCCTTCAACGCCTCCGGTGAAATTGCCTTCATCCCAATTCCCCG
>DATGJE010000230.1:0-2584 GCA_035295305.1 Candidatus Acidiferrales bacterium
ACTTTGCCAATGCGAAATTGACGAATCAGTCCGCTGCAGTACCAGCAAGGCGCAAGCGTGGTGGCCATAATTTTATCGCGATAGCCGCGCTGCCTGCCCGCTTTGCGAAAAGCGTCCGTTTCCGCGTGGATGGAAGGATCATTTTCCTGAATGCGCCGATTGTGCCCGCGTCCGAGAAGATTTCCTTCGCGATCGAAAAGCGCCGCGCCGATAGGAATGCCTCCTTCGGCAAGACCAAGTCGAGCCTCGGCAATGGCGATTTCGAGAAGCGCGAGATAATTTTGGGGCTTCATTCTGTGCCTGCGGGATTGTATCTGAAGAATGCTTCTCGGCGGCGACCATTCAAGATGCCGCCAGAAGAAATCGAAGTGACAAGAATTAGAATTTGTAATGTTCGCGGAATTCTGGCGGCGGCTGCAAGCATTCTAGGTTAGAATGCGATTCGATGAGCGTGGGAGCCACACCCATACTGGCGATTTATCCCGGGTCGTTCGACCCGGTCACTAACGGGCATCTCGATTTGATTGGCCGCGGCGCGAAGATTTTCGACCGCTTGATCGTCGCGGTGTTGCACAATTCGGAAAAAGATCCGCTGTTTGCCGTGAGCGAACGCCTTGAGATGCTTCGGGAAGTGACGCGCAAGTGGCCCAACGTGGAAGTAGACGTTTTCGAAGGACTGTTGATGGCCTATGCGCGGCAAAAAAATGCGCAGGTTGTTCTGCGCGGCATTCGCGCGATTTCCGATTATGAATACGAGTTACAAATGGCGCTAATGAACCGCAAGCTCGAGCCAAACATCGAAACGGTGTTTATGATGCCGGCCGAAACGTACAGCTATCTCAGTTCACGTTTGGTGCGGGAAATTGCGCGATTGGGGGGAACGGTTAAAGAACTGGTCCCCGCGATAGTCGAGGAACGATTGAAGGCAAAAGTAGGCTGACTTTAAAACCACGGGGTGGATGAAAATGGAACTGTCAGAGCGAGTGAAGCGCATTGTGCCGTCGGCGACGCTGGTTGTGTTGATGGAAAAGGAAAAACTGGTGGCGCGCGGAATCGACGTGGTGGATTTCGGCCCCGGCGAGCCGGATTTTCCGACGCCGGAGCACATCAAGCGCGCGGCTGTGAAAGCGCTGGACGAAAACAAAACAAAATACACCGCGTCGGGCGGCATTATGCCGCTGCGGCAGGCCGCCGTGGAATGGCACGCGAAGTATCTGGGCACGCATTACGAAGCGAAGGAGTGCATCATCAATGCCGGAGGAAAACATTCTCTCTACAACGTGACGCAGGCGCTGATTAATTCGGGCGATGACGTGCTGATTGTCGCGCCGTACTGGGTGAGTTATCCGGACATCGTGAAATGTGCGGATGGCACGCCGGTGATCGTGAAGACCGATGCGCGGAATGGTTTCATACCGCGCGCGTCGGAAATCGAAAAATCGATCACCCCTCGCACGAAAATTCTGATCATCAATTCGCCTTCGAATCCGACCGGAGCCGTCATTCCCGAGGACGAATTCGCAAGGATTCTCGACGTCGCGAAGAAACACAACATCTGGCTGCTCTCGGACGAATGTTATTCACATTTCGTCTACGGCAAGGCGAAACCATTTTCGATTGCCAGTCTTCCAGGCGCGAAAGACCACGTGATTATTTCCGGCTCGCTCTCGAAAACTTTCGCGATGACCGGATGGCGAATGGGCTACACGCTGGGGCCGCAAGAGCTTGCGGATGCGGTGCTGAAACTGCAGAGCCAGTCCACCTCAAATCCAACTTCGATCGCACAATACGCGGCGCTGGAGGCGCTTCGCGGCAGCATGGACTCGGTGAACACGATGGTGGCCGAGTTCGCGAAGCGGCGCGCGCGAATCATCGCGGGCCTGCGCGAAATTCCCGGTGTGACTTGCCACGAGCCGGAGGGAAGCTTTTATGTTTTCCCCAACGTCGCGGGTGCAACCACTGGAAGCAGGAGCGGTGCGTCTCAGTGCGACACGGTACAGGTGGCCAAAGAGTTGCTGGAACGCGAACATGTCGTCGTGATTCCCGGAGAAGCCTTCGGCGCGCCCGGCTACTTGCGCCTTTCGTACGCCACTTCGATGGAACGCATCGAAGAGGGCTTGCGGCGGATGTCCAGTTTTTTTCGCGCTGAGACGGCCGTGAGCTCGGCCGCAAATCGCGGATAAACTGTGAAACCGCGGCCCGTACGGCTGGAACCGCAATTCGTGCCACGCATTTGGGGCGCGCGAAGCCTCGCGCCACTTTTCCCAGACAAGCAGTCGCTGCCAAAGCCCATTGGCGAAGTGTGGCTCACCGGGAACGACTGCCGATTCGCCGACGGGCCATTCGCTCGAGAAAAACTTGGCGATGCGTGGCCGCGCATGAGCGAGGATTGGTCGGGACGCAACGTCTCGCGCGCTAAGCCGTTTCCCCTATTGGCGAAATTCATTTTCCCCGAACAAAAACTTTCCGTGCAGGTGCATCCCGACGACGATTACGCGCGAAAAAATGAGGCAGCGGCCGGCGGTGTGGGAAAAACGGAAATGTGGTACATCATCTCCGCGCGCAAGGGCGCGGAAGTGCGCGT
>DATGJE010000231.1:0-5785 GCA_035295305.1 Candidatus Acidiferrales bacterium
GCGTGGACCGTAAACCGAAAAGGCAAGAAGAACGCCGCGTAGCATCCTGGAGCTTTCCTTGAGGCGCATCGGCCTTTCTGAACTTCATGAGCAGCCCTGGTTTCCCAAATTTCTTCGGGATGACGTCACTGACGGTTTGCAGTTCACCCTGAAACCGTTCGACGCATAGGCGAAAAAGCATGCTACCTGACCCGTGATAGCGGGCATGTACATTCTTCCGCATTTGTTACATTTTCACTCGACAATTTCCTTCTCAACCGCTCGGCGAAACCCGCAAATTACTGTAAATAGGCCGCTTTTATTTTAGGAAACGGAATTGCCTCAAATACTCCGCAGGGCATAGTGTCTGTGTCCCCCTCATTGCCCTAGGGGATCTAGCCAGGAGGAATTCACATGGGTAAACTTGGTTTCTCATTTTTGCTCGTGGCGGCGATGGCGTTGACCGCCGGAGCGCAGTCCGCCGACCAGCAGTATCGCTCGAATGATCGCCAGCAGGAGCAATCACAACAGACGAAAACCGCGCAATCAAATGACAAGCAGAGCGGCGTGCAGAGCGCGGCTTCTGCTTCAGCGTCCGGCTCGGCCAACGCATCGGCAAATGCCGGAGGAACGTCAGCGGGCGTCTCTTCTGGAATGACAATCAATACCGAATTGCAAACCACACTGGACGCGCGCAAATGTCATCCGGGCCAGCGCGTTGTTGCAAAAACCACGCAGGACGTCAAAGAAGATGGCCACGTTGTCCTTCGAAAGGGAACGCAACTGATCGGCCATGTCACCGAAGCGCAAGCCAGAACCAAGGCAAACGCCCAGTCTTCCGTCGGTATCGTCTTCGACGAAGCCGTGACGAAGAAAGGCGAGGAAGTTCCATTCCACGCCACGATTCAAGCGCTGGCCGCTGCACAGTCCACGTCAGCCGCTTCGCTTGACAATGACATGATGGAACCTTCCGGCGCTCCGATGGGCTCCGGCGGCGGTTCCATGGGCGGCGGCGTGGTGGGTGGCGCCGGGTCGGCGGTGGGATCGGCCGCGGGCGCGACGCGCGGCATGGCCGGAAACGTGCCTCAAACGGCTAATGGCACGCTCGGCGCAACTTCAGCCACTGCGGCTTCGGCGGGTGGCAATCTCCGCGGCTTGAACGCGGCTGGCCAGTTGACTTCGGCCAGCAGCGGCGTCATTGGCATGAATGACATGAACCTCACGTCCGCAGCTTCCAATTCCACGGAAAGCTCCGTTGTCACGTCCGCAAAGCACAACGTGCATCTGTCCAGCGGCACGCAGATGCTCCTGCGAGTAAACGGCAACTAACTCGTACGTTCTTTAGGGCCGTGCGAAGCTGCCGCTTTGCACGGCCTTTTTTGTTGCTTGGCCCTTAAAACGCGTTTGTTGACTCTTTATCTATCGCTGGCGCACTTCGGTACTATGGAAAAACGCTGTAACGGGCCACAATTGAGGCATCGGCCCTGCTCGCCTCTCGTTCGAGCAGGAAAAGGAATGGGACCATCCATGCGGAAACCACGAAGCTTGGGAATTCTCCCGTTGTCGCTTTGCATTCTAATTTGGGCGACTGGGTGCAGCCATGCGAACTATAACTTTGGCGGCGGTGGCGGCAACCAAACGGCTCCAATGTTTCTCGCCTTCCACGACACACCAGCCGCTGGCATTACCGTTACTTCGTTTGAAGTGACCGTCACGGGCGCCGTGCTGCAACCCGGCAATGTGTCGCTGCTGGCGTCGCCGCAGACCATCGAGTTGACCCAACTCCAGACCAACTCCGCTTTCCTCTCGACCACCAATGTTCCGCTCGCCACCTACACCAGCCTGACGATTACCTATGCGAGCCCGAAGTACACATTCTTGAATGACAGCGGAGTACAGGTCACCGCGGGCGGCCAGCCGTGCGCTGCGGGAGCTTCCTGCGTCGTGTCCACCCCGACCACTTCGCAGCTGACGTTGGCGTTATCCAGTCCCTCTTTTCCTTCGCTCATCGTCGGCGCCACCAATCAGACATTACTCGAAGTCGACGTGAACTTGAACAACATCATCCAACCCGACTTCTCCCTTAACTTCGGCACGAGCCCTGGAGGATCTGGTGCAGTCACGGTAACTCAGTTCACCGGAACAGCGGGGACCACTGCGATCGGCAATTTCAACGTCACGGGCCAGATCGGAACCGTCGCAATCAGCCCCACTGACCAATTCACGCTCACGACTTCGACTGGCCAAGCACTCACGATTCTGGCCGGTTCAACAACATTTGAGTTTGCCCGTGCCAATTGCTCGGCTAACAATTTCACCTGCCTCGCCGCCGGCCAGATCGTTGACGCGAATGTCGATATCTTCAGTAACGGCTCGCTCAGCGCCACGGAAGTCGATTTCGATGATGCCTCCGGCACGCAGCAGGTCAGCGGCACTATCATCGCTGAGAACAACTCTCCGCCTACCAGTTTCCAAATGATCGTCCACAACACCATTCCGCCGGTCGCCAGCCTTCCTCCCGGCACTCCGGTAACCGTCACTATCGGAGCTGGCGCTTCCTTTGTCATCAACAACGGATCGTTCGTCTTGCCGGCAGGCGTCAGTTTCGCCTCCACCTCCGACGTCATCGTCGGCCAGGAAGTGGAAGCACGCGTTGCATCGGGCACCAGCATTTCGAATGGCGCATTCACTGCGGATCGCCTCGCGCTCGAGCAAACGCAGCTCGAAGCCAACGTCAGCTCCATCAGTCCGCAAGCTCAGCCATTCCCATTTTTCGTTTTCAATCCATTGCCCCCGCTCTTTACCCAGGCGTCAGTCGGTCCAGCCACCCAGCTTCAGGTGGATATCACCGGGGCAGGCCAGAGCGGCGGGACCTCATTCCAGGACCTTACACCCCTTAATATCAGCGGCCTCACGCAGGGCCAGTCTGTGACCGCCGGTGGCTTTCTCTTCAATACCACTGGCACCGTCGGCTCTCCAACAATTGTCGCCACCACTGTCCGCGGAGTCGTGCCAGGTACATAGAACGCCTTCGCGACGAAAATAAAAAAAGGCCGGGATTTTCATTCCCGGCCCTTTTAATTTCATTCGCAAATCCTAAGAATATCTACACCGCCGCCACCGGTGCGGCTATCGCTGATGTATGCCGGAGATGCCGGTAGATGGCAATTGCAATGGCGCCCATTCCCCACCAAAGCGCAACCAGCTTCACGATGAAGCCCAGATGATGCGGCAACAGTTCGAGGCCGTGCAGAATCACCAGCCCCAGCGCCAGCCGTCCGAGCAGTGCGCCCGTGCCTTCGCCCCTGCCCAGCAAAGCGTCGCCAATCCACGTGCTGACGAAAGTCTGCGACGCGTAAAGCGCAATCGCATAAATGAGAATCGTCGCGATTCCCACGCCCAACCCCACCATCGTGATGCACACGATTATCGCTACAATCGGCGTCGCGATCATTGCTACCACTCCCAACCCCAATGCCGGCAAAAATCTCCGGCTCGCCTGCATTCCGTCGGCGAAAAACCCAGGCAAAAGCAAAATCAACACGAGTCCAAACAGAAATGCCGCTCCCCACAGCAATGCGCGATGCCACCAATAGCGTCCCGAAGAATATGTGGGACCGCCTTTCAGTTGTGTAAACACAACCGGACTCGCCAATTTTGCCCCAGGGTCGACGGCCGGTTTGCTGTGCCCTTCGTAAGTCGTCGAACCGTCTATTTCGGCAGTCGAACCGATGAACAAATCTGCGCCTCTCAACTTGGCATTGCCTCCAACGGAACCGTTGATTGTCGTGGTCCCCGCGCTGGCCATCAGGTCCCGGGCGATGTGCCCGCTGAGCAACGCTTGTCCACCGCCGAACGTCATGCTCCCACCGACCTGTCCCGGCTCTTCCACGGTGATTTCCTCACCGGCCGCTAGAACGTTCTTTCCTACTGTTCCATTGATCGTCAGCGACTGGCTCCAGTCGCGAACGTTTCCGTCCACGTGGCCATTGATTTGCGCTCCCTGACAAAACGCGAATACGTCTCCGGTGACGTGGCCGTTCACTTCCGCATGACCGCCCCAGATGAACAGATCGCCGTTCACCGTCCCGTCGATGCGCACGATTTCTCCGGCTACGAACAAATCCGCATTCACCGTTTGTCCTGCCGCGAGCGTGTAGTTTGGGTTTCCGTGCTTTACCTCTCCCGCATGCGCCGCGGGCGCGGCCAGAAGCAAAAACGGAATCAGCAGTATCGCAAGCGCGATGTTCCCGAATACGACGCCGACCGCGACTCCGCCCCGCCAGAATCGCTTCAGCAACGCCAGCGCCAGCATTGAAAACGCCGCCACCGTGAAAAACTCCACAAAACTCAGCACGCTCGACCATCCTTTCCAGAATGCGCCGCTAAAAAAGAGCATCGTCATCAAATTTCCTCCGCTGAACCCCGCCTGATTGAGCTGCTGCTGAAATGGTTCTACGATTCCGTTCCACACCGTATAAATTCCCGCCGCGCCCATGGCCATCACCGTCATCCATCCCCAAGACATGCCCGACTGCGTCGCTGGCGTGGCAAATCGCGCCGGCACCGCATCCTTCTCCTGCAAACTTGTTTCCAGCCAGCGCGTCTCGTGTTCCAACGACGCGAGCAGCGCCCGGCACTCCGCGCACTCACTCGTGTGCGCCAGCACTTCGGCCGCTTGCGCGCGCTCGAGCTGCCCATCCAAATATAAAAGCGCCGCCACCTCATCGAAGTGTTTCATCGCCTGCTCCCCGCTGCGGAAGCGCGCAGCCCGGGCGCGGTCTGCTCCAGCGTCCGCCGCAATTGATGCCGCGCGCGCAGCAACAGCACGCCAACGAACGGCCGCCGCACGCCCAGCGTCTCGGCGATTTCGTCGTAGCTCATATCCGAGTAGTACCGCAACGTCAGCGCCATCCTCGTTCGGTTCGGCAACTGCTCGAGCGCTTTCCGCACCTGCTCGCGCGAGTGCTGTTCGAGCAATCGCTCCAGCTGCCCCGGATCAGGATGCTCCAGCGGCATGCTCTCGATGTCGCCCGTTTCCAAGTCCTGCCGGACGCGGCGCCGTCGCAATAAATCCCAGCAATGATTCGCCGCCACGCGGTAAAGCCACGCGTTGAACGGCCGCGAAGCATCGTATTGTTCCAGCTTGCCGCGCAATTTGGCGAAGACCTCCGACGTCGCGTCCTCGGCGTCCTCTCGGGTGGGCATGGCCCGCCGGCAGAACCGGAAAATCGCGGGCGCGAACTGGCGATAAAGCTGCGCCCAGGCCTCGGAGTCTCCTTCCCGCGCCTGCGCGATTGCCCGCTCCAGCCCTGCGTCTTGTCCTCCGGGTTCCATCTCGGGCTGCATATACGTCTACGCACCGCCGCCCCGTTAAGTTACACCAACAGTTCCCTTAGCCGCTTCAAAAATCCGAATTCCGCCGGATGCATTTTCTCTCGCGCCGCCTCAATCGTGTAAAACGCCGCGCGGTCCACTTCCGGAAACTCCTGCTGCTTCCCCGATCGCGGTGGCCACTTAATAGTGAACGTGTTGCTCTTGATTGACGCAGGCTCGCAATCGCCTTCAAACGCCCATGCCGTAATCGTTTTCCCGCTTTTGTGCTTGACGCTGCCCAGCTCCAGAAATTTGCCCTCCGCTTTCAGCCCCGTCTCTTCCGTGAATTCCCGTTTCGCCGCAGAAAACAAATCCTCATCCGGCTTCGCTTCGCCCTTGGGAATAAACCACGCGCGCCAACATCCTTCTTCGACCAGAATGGCCCGCCCGGATGCACCAGCAACACCTCTATCTCTCCGCCGCGCATGCG
>DATGJE010000232.1:0-3629 GCA_035295305.1 Candidatus Acidiferrales bacterium
GCGCCAATGATGCCGCCGACTTTGTCTCCCGCCGACACGGCCATCTCCCACCAGCCCTCTTCCCACGCGCGCACTCCTCGCGTCGCCCACGAGTCCGCATAATCGTGGACGCGTTCATACACGGCCCGCGGCATCGCTCCCAGCGAATTGCTGATCAGGTAAGTCGTGTGCTCCAGAATCGGAAACTCCTCACGCCACTTCAATAATTCATCCATGAACATTCCCTTTCCTCCACTCACAACAATCGCCATCGAATCAGAACCGCGTGGTGGCCACCTTCCGTTGACTAAGACTTGCGCGGTTTAGCTTGAAGATACAGGTTCGGCATTGTCCTACTCAGCCCCAAACGGTAGCCCGCAGTGGATGCATTTTCCCCTGGGCCAGATCGTCCACGGCCCGACAATGAACGCTGCCTGAAAAGGATGTCCACAGCGAGGACAACGCGACCAGAGGTATCGGAGAACCGCGTAACTCCAAAAAATCGCACAAATCACAAAGCTTATTGCAAATTGACGCGTCACAACGAAATGTGAGTCGAGGCCGAACTCTACAAGCAACCACGTTAACCAGACGAGTAGGGCGCACACCATGAGCCGTCGACCACGCCGTAAGCGACGCCAAGTCTCCTCATACATGGAGGGCGATGATAGCAGCAGAACCCGTAGCGTGTCAGTTTGAGATCCATCCTGCCTTCGTCAGCATTTCCTGCGCGACCTCGGTCAGCGAGCGATTCTCGTTGGTGATCGTGAAATCCTCCAATCGCGCACGGTCAAGAATGGCGTTCAATTTCGCGACGCGAGCAACAAATTCCGGTTGCAACGCACCTGATTCGCGGCTCTTGACGCGCTGCTCCATCGCTTCGATGCTCGCAGTCAGGCGGCAGACGACTGTTTTTTCGGCTGAGACGGCGCTGCGACAAAGTTCCAGCTCGGCGCGCTCTTCCATCGCGCGCGCCAGCAAAAGCCGCTTCACGCCGAGAGAAGCATAGTTTTTGCACACACACTCAAGATTGCGGTACATCACCCCATCGTTGCCGATTGCAGACGGAAGATGCGCAAGCCCGAGTGCGTCCAAATCAATCGCTGCATGGACAACGTGCCGCAACGCAAGGATGTCCGAAGCTTCAGCCAGAACACTTGACTTGCCGGCCCCCATCGTCCCCGTAATGATCAGCAAAGATTCCGTTGTCGCTTACTCCGGTTCAATCATGCCACGGGTTCCGGCCTCGCGCGATACCATCACAGTGCCGCTGACTGCTCCAGAGCCTCCTCAAATTGCACTGGCTCGCACGTTCGTTTACGATGGCTCGTCATGTCATTCGCCGCCGCCGAAATGGGAGTCGCGAAGTTCCGCATCAGCACCTTGATGACCGCGTTCGTGTCGGTTGTCCTTTTTGCATCGCTTGCCGGCTGCGCCAGCACCACAATTCATTCGCCCAATCAGCCCGTCAGCCTCACCATCTCCGCCGCCATCAGCTTGAAAGAGCCTCTCGACTCCTTCGCGCAAAATTACAATCAACAGCATCCCGATGTTCGCGTCGTCTGCAACTACGGCGCTTCCGGCACGCTCCAGCAGCAGATCGAGCAGGGCGCTCCCGTCGACATTTTCATTTCCGCCGGCGAAAAACAAATGGACACGCTGCAAAGTGAAAACTTGCTCACTGCCGGCACGCGCCGCGATCTGATCGCCAACCAACTCGTGCTCATCGCGCCCGCGAATTCCGCTGCGCTTCACAATTTCAATGACCTCGCAAAGCCCTCAATCAAATCCATTGCCCTGGGCGAACCGCGCACCGTTCCTGCCGGAATGTACGCGCAGCAGGTCCTCGAGCATTTTCATTTGCTCGCCGCGCTCAAATCCAAAATTGTCTATGCCGCGAACGTCCGCCAAGTCCTAGCTTACGTCGAAACCGGCAACGCCAGCGCCGGGCTTGTTTATGCCACCGACGCCCGCATATCCACCCGCGTGCGCGTTGTCGCCACGGCGCCGCCCGCTTCCCACGATCCGATTCTCTATCCAGTCGCGCTGCTGAAAACCTCGAAATCCCCGGAAGCGGCCCGCGCGCTTCTCGACGCGCTCGAATCCCCGCCGTCTCTCGTTCTCTTCGAAAAATACGGTTTCACTCCGCCGCTCGCCCCCGCCGCAGTACACTGACTGCCCATGCCTCTCGATCTTTCACCCATTTGGATTTCGCTTGAAACCAGCCTGACGGCCACCGCCATCACGCTGGTCATCGGAGTCGCCGCCGCCATCTGGCGTGCCAATCGCCGCGGCATCGGCCCCGCGCTGCTCGACAGCCTCTTCCTTTTGCCCCTCGTTCTGCCTCCAACCGTCGTCGGCTTTCTTCTTTTGATGATTTTCGGCCGCAATGGTCCGCTCGGTCGCCTACTTTTGCATTTCGGCGCCACCGTGGTTTTTTCCTGGCCCGCCACGGTCATCGCCGCCGCCGTCGTTTCGTTTCCGCTGATGTACTTGAGCGTTCGCGCGGCTCTCGAACAAGTGGACGCGCATCTCTTGCAAGCCGCGCGCACTCTGGGCGCATCCGAGTGGCGCGTTTTTCGACGCGTCGCGTTGCCTCTCGCCTGGCCCGGCATCCTCGCCGGAACCATCCTCGCCTTCGCGCGCGCTCTCGGCGAATTCGGCGCCACTCTCATGCTCGCCGGCAGCATTCCCGGCAGAACGCAAACCATCCCCATCGCCATTTATTTCGCGGTCGAATCAAACGACCTGCATCAGGCCGTCGCCTGGTCGCTCATCGACATTTTCATTTCTCTCGCCATGATCGCCGGCATGTATTACTGGACGCATCTGCAAAACCCTGCGCGCCCGCAGTGGAGAAGGGCAAGCGAGTCGCGTCGCTGACATGGCTCTCGAAGTCCAATTCGAAAAGCACCTCGCCACCTACAATCTGAATGTCGCATTTTCCTGCGACGCGGATCCTCTCGCAGTTCTTGGTCCGTCCGGCGCCGGCAAGAGTATGACGCTCAGCTGCATCGCGGGCCTCGAGCGCCCAGATCACGGCCGCATCGTGCTCGATGGCCGCGTGCTTTTCGATTCCGCGCGCGGCATCAACATCCCCAGCCGCGACCGTCGCGTCGGTCTGCTTTTTCAGCATTACGCGCTTTTCCCGCATTTAACAGTCGCCGAAAATATTGCATTCGGCCTCCTCGGTCTGCCCGCCTCCGAACGCGACGCGCGCGTCAAACGGCAAATCGCGCAAGCGCATCTCGTCGGCTTCGAAAATCGCTCTCCACGCGAACTCTCCGGCGGCGAACAGCAACGCGTTGCTCTGGCGCGCGCTCTCGCCATCGAACCGCAAGCCCTTCTTCTCGACGAGCCGCTTTCCGCACTCGACACGCATCTGCGCAGCCAGATCGAGCGCCAGTTGATCGACACGCTCGCCGCCTTCCGCCGCCCCGCGCTCTTCGTCACCCACAATATGGAGGAGGCCTATCGCATCGCCACGAATCTCGTCGTCCTCACCAAAGGCCGCGTCGCCGCTCATGGCCCCAAGGAAGAAATTTTCCGCCATCCACCAAGTTTGGAAGTTGCCCAGCTCACCGGCCTGAAGAATTCTTCGCGCGCGAAACAAATTTCAGCGGATGCAGTCGAAGCCCTCGATTGGAATT
>DATGJE010000233.1:0-6776 GCA_035295305.1 Candidatus Acidiferrales bacterium
CGATGTTTCCGGGTTCAAACGTGAACGGAATTACGCTGAGCGCTTGACGGGAATTTTGTTGCGTGTAATTCCATGCGAATACCAAACGGATGCCCGTTGCGAAAATCAGAATCACCGTGAGTGAAGTGACATAGGCACGGACTCTGCGCCGGAAGACCGATGACGAGTTTGCGGAAGCCGGCTTCACTGTGGCCTAATACGTTAACCGTGGCGCGAAGAAAGAAAAAGCGGAAATTCGAGAAGGGAACCGAGGCTCGGCGCATCGCGCGGGAGACTGTTGGCACGCCTCCGGCCGCGCGCGTGATCCCCGACCGCAGGACAAAACCGCCGAAACACAAGAAACGTTTGCTTGACGACGAACTTCTGTGAGTCGATTGCAGGCTCCGACCGGAGCCTAGCCTTTCGATCCTCAACCAGGCTTATATTCGGGGACTTTTTCGCCGGGACGGAAAAGCGCTTGCGGCGTTTTCGCCGATGCTTTCGCAATTTCGGCGGCGATGGTCTCCAAATCTTTTTTTGCGAAGCCGACGGATGCGGTTTCCACTTTGCCGTCCGGCTGAATCAAGAAAATAGTCGGGACGTTCGTCAGGCCGTATTGCTTGGACACTTTGTAGCCATCGGCGTCGATGAGCGTGGGGAATTTCACGCCGTATTCGTCGAGGAAATCTTTTGTGTCCTGCGCATTGTCTTGCGAAACGCCCCAGAAACTGACTTTGCCGTCGCCGTAGTTTTCGTATATGCGCTCGAGGAACGGGAACGTGAACTGGCATACGGGGCAGCTCACTTTGAAAAACGCGGCCAGCACGGGTCCTTTTTTGAGCGCATCGACGAGCGAGTGCTTCTGGCCATCGATGCCGGCGAGCGCGAACACCGGTGCGGCGCCGCCTGCCTGAATCTTCGACATAATCCTGCCTCCAAAAAGTGCGCGCAGAAACCTCATTGTAATTGGATTGTAACAAAGCATTCACGATGCAGGAAATATGCTGGAACTGTTCTTGCACATATGTCCAGCTCATCAATTTCAAGCGAACCCGGCCCGTCACGTCAGTGGATGTGCTTGGTCTTTTTCTGGAGGTAATCCATCAGGAGATACTGGCCGAGCGTATATGGCGTGGTGAAGTAGGCTTTGCCACGGCAGAGCTCTGTAACTTTTTGCACGAAATGGACAAGGCCGTAGTCGCTTGCGAGCATGAACGTGTTGATGAGAATTCCAGCGCGGCGGCACTTGGCGACTTCTTCGAGCGTTTGCGTGACGACTAGGGGATCGAGACCGAAGGCATTTTTGTAAATGCGGCCATCTTCGAGCGTGAGTGCCGAAGGCTTTCCGTCGGTGATCATCACGATTTGGCGCATGTCTTTTTTTTGTCGCGCGAGAATGCGCTGCGCCAGCCGCAGGCCTTCGCGCGTGTTCGTGTAATACGGCCCGACCTGCACGCGCGCGAGCTGTCCGAGGGGAATTTCTTCAGCGCTATCGTGAAACAGCACGCAGTGCAGCGAATCGCCCGGATATTGCGAGCGGATCAGGTGCGAAAGAGCCAGCGCCACGCGTTTCGCCGGCGTGAAGCGATCTTCGCCGTAAAGAATCATGCTGTGGCTGCAATCGAGCAGGAGCACGGTCGCGCACGAGCTTTGATATTCGCATTGATGGACCATCAAATCCTGATAATCAATGTCGAGCGGGATCATCGAGCCGCCGGCGGCCTGCTGGCGTCGCAAAGCGTGAAACAGAGTTTCGGGAATATCCAGATTCAGCGTATCGCCGAATTCGTATGGTTTCGACGTGCCGCTCGATTCGATTCCCGTGGCGAGATCGCGCGTGTCGTGGCGGCCGAAACTGCTTTTGCCGAGCGAGGCCAGCAAATCGCGCAGGGTTTTGAAACCCAGGAAATCGATGGCTTTGTCGGTGATTTCGAATCGCGCGTTGATATCCTGCTTCCCAGGTGGGCCAATCTGTCCTCCGGGCGTTTGCTGCGGAGGCGGAGTGACTTGCGGTGGTTGAGGCGAGATGTAGCCCTCTTGTGTCATGCGTTCGATAAGCTGGTCAATCATTTCGCGAAGGCGCTGGCTCTGATTCAAGTCGGGATTCTCGAGCAGCTCTTCCATCATTTCGGGCGGGAGCAGGTCGCCCTCTTCGAGCGCGCGCAAAATGGCCTGGCGCAATTGCTCCATCGAACGCTCGGGGTCCATTTCCTGGAAGCCGTAGTATTGCGACTCGAAACCGCTCTGCAGCAAAAAATCCGAGAGCCGGTTCATTAGCTCCTGCAAGTCGATGTCGTCAGCTTCCTGCCCGGTGTATTTTTTGTAGCGGACGTATTTCATGCGGCCGGTCCTGGATTCATTCTTGCGGTTGCACGAGGCAGTCGGGGAAGCCATCTCCCGACCGCCGCGCAGTACGATTGATAGGTTTCGCCAAATTTGCGACGCAACGTCGGCTCTTCGTAAAGGACGACCAGAAGATGGCACGCCAGGATGATCGCTGCGACCATGAGCACAATCGCGGGCGAGCGCAGGTAAAGTCCAAGGCCGAGTAACAAGAAAAACCCGCCGATGTACATTGGATTCCTGACGTAGCGATACGGCCCGACCGCGACGAACTCACGCGGCGGATCGAAGAGAGCAGGTGTCCCGCGCCCTCGTATTACAAAGGTTGCGATGCACAGAATGGCAAGCGCGGCTCCAGCGGACATTAATATGGCACCGATGGAACGTGCTCCGCTCGGGAAGGTGAAGGCGAAATTATGGTCGTAGGCGCGCAATCGCAGAGCAATCCATCCAAAGAACAAAATAAAGCCGGTGGCGTAAAGCAGGGTGCGCAACGCGTCGGCCAAGATTCTCATGGCAAGATTTTTCTATCTCCCTGCGCTTAGTTGAACTGCCTGCGCGGCAAGCGTCCCTGCGCTTCGCGCGGCTCGGGCGCCTTTCTGGCCTCGGCGAAGTAGCCGCGCTCCTCGCTGCGGCTGATTCTCTTGTGCGCCCACAAACCTTCCAGAACAAATTCTGCGGCGGCTGCCTGAATTCCGGGATCATCCTTCGGTCCCACGCCGAGCGCCGGGGTATGGTCAAACAGCCCCTGGACTTTTTTCAACTCGGCGAGATATTCGGTGGTCTTTGCCGTAGCCGCAACTTTCAACTCGCCGCCCATCTCGAACCACTGCACTACGGATTGCAGATTCGTGTCCTTGAAATATTTCGTGAATGTCTTGCCAAGCGCGGCGCGAATCAGCTCACGGGCGATGGTGTCGGCTCCGCGCAGCTCTCCTTCGTATTCGAGCTCGAATTTTCCGGTCATTGAAGGGATCGCGGCGTAAATATCAGCGACGCGCGCGACCGCGACTTTCTCTTTGTTGCGGACGGCGCGCTGCTCCGCGTTGCTGACGGCATTTTCGAGACAAGAAATGGGCAAGCGCTGGCTGACGCCGGAGCGACGGTCGACGCGCTTGTCCTCGCGGGCCTGAAATGCGATTTCCTCGGCTACTTCGCGGATGTACGGCGGAATTTCGATGCGATGGCCGTCGCGCGCGGTCCAGGATTCCTGCGAAGTGATGGCAATGCCTTCGTCGAGCGTCGCGGGATAATGCGTGCGAATTTCCGAGCCGATACGGTCTTTCAGTGGCGTGATGATTTTTCCACGAGCCGTGTAATCTTCCGGGTTCGCGGTGAAGACCAGCAGCACGTCGAGAGGCAGGCGCACGGGATAGCCCTTAATCTGCACGTCGCCCTCCTGCATGATGTTGAAGAGGCCTACCTGAATTTTCCCGGCCAGATCCGGCAATTCGTTGATGGCAAAAAGGCCGCGATTGGCGCGCGGCAGCAAACCGTAGTGAATTGTAAGCTCGTCGGAAAGATCGCGGCCGCCTTTTGCTGCGCGAATGGGGTCCACGTCGCCGATGATGTCGGCGATGGTGACGTCAGGCGTCGCGAGTTTTTCGACATAACGGCGATCGCGCGGGAGCCAGGCGATCGGTATGGCCTCGCCTTCGAGCGCGGCACGTTCGCGGCAGGCGCGGCAAATGGGGCGATAGGGATTGTCGTTGATTTCGCAGCCGTGGATTACAGGGATTTCGTCGTCGAGGAAGCCGACGAGTTCGCGGAGAATACGCGTTTTCGCCTGACCGCGCAGCCCGAGCAAAATGAAGTGATGCCGCGAAAGGATTGCGTTGACGATCTGCGGAATCACCGTGTCGTCATAGCCGCGAATTCCGGGGAAGAGTTCATCGCCGGCGCTTAATTTGCGAAGGAGATTCTCGCGAAGCTCGTCCTTCACCGTGCGCGAGGCGCAACGCGCTTCGCTCCACTGGCTTTTTCTCAGTTCGCCGAGCAAATTAGGTTTTGCGCCCATGTTATGTGAGTCCTTTTCCGAAGTTCGCCGCGCCGCGTGATTTTCCACGATTGTTGCTCCCCTTTTTGTCATTATAGCCGCTCGTCGCCGGCTAGTTGAGCGAATGTCCGTTGCCGCGCGCTCGTTCGCGGCGTTCATTCAAATAAACCAGCCGCGGCAGCCACTCCTTGAGCTGTTCGTGAAGATGCATTTGCCGCTCCGCTTCATCGCGCATCTCGAGCAGAAGTTGTTTCTGATCCAGTTCGAGCGGCAGCGCACCCGCCATGGCATACGCCGGAGACAATTTTGACTTCGACGGCAGCACTTCCGGCCCGTGATTGAAGAGCAACCAGTAGCACTGCTCATAGAGTTCCAGCAATTCATTTGATGCAGATGGATAGGCTTCGGACAGTTCGTCAAAACATTCAATCGCAGCTTCGTAATAAGCTTTGTCGTCAAAAATCTCTTTCACCTGAAATGGCGTGTGGCCGCGCGTCAAGATGTCCATCTTGCCGTCCGCGTGCTGCTTCACCAACGTGACGATCTCCGCCGTGCAGCCGATTGTTGCGATGCCTTGCTTGTGCGCCAGAATCACGCCGAACTCCAGTTTCATGTTCAAGCAACGGCGAATCATTTGCTTGTAGCGCGGCTCGAAAATATGCAGAGGGAGGGGCGCTCCTGGAAACAGAACGACATCAAGCGGAAAAAGCGGAATGCGCTTCGGCTTCATCTGTGCGGCGCCGCGTCTCACCTAGCATAGCAGAATCCGCTGCGCTTTTTTCTTTTCTGACAGGAGGCGTGGCGTGCTGGCGCGGCTGGACGATTACGCTTCATCACGAACCATCTTGCCGGATGGAGTCTCGTTCGGATCGCTCGGATAGTTGAAGAAGAGCTGATTGCCGTCGGGATCATCGACCACCAGGAGTCGGTAGCCCCACCGACCATCTTTGACGGGAACGCCCTTGGCTTCGAACTCCGCGCGCAGCGCGTCCACCGCGGCGGTCGCGGCCTCGCGCGTCTGCTGCTCGACGTTCACGGAAATGAACATCAGCCCCTTGCCAATCTTCTCCGGCCACGTGTCAGCCAGGATAAGCGCGCAGCCCTGCCGGTCGACCTGTGCAACGTGCGCTCTGCCATCCTCCTCGTAGCGCCATGGACTGGTGAAGCCGAGCCGGTTAAGGTAAAAGCGGAGCGAGGCCTCAACGTCAGTCACGTGTAGGACGGGGCGCGCGAACCAGTCTGTCATAGGGGATATATCCTCGAATGAAGACAACTTCTTCCTGTTTCTTGCTGTGCCTTGAATTCTACCAGACTCAGCCAAACAACCGGATGCACGCAGACGCAGGATCAAGGTAGCCTGCAGTAAGCTTGCGGCAGACGGCGAACGTCAATAACCCAGACTCGTGGGCGCAGACTTTGCCGAGCGCTGGCGGCCGAGAAAGTCGGCGATGATCCACGAGGACGCGGCAATCGCGAGGGTCTCCAGAGCTTCGGACCAGTTCACAAAACTATGGGGATTGGCAAAGAGCGCCGGCAGCCATACCAGCAGCGAGAAACCCACGAGCATCGCCGTGTTCAATCGAGACGCGAGCAGGGCTATGGCTCCCGTGAGCAGAGCGATAGCGGCAAGAGCAAACGCGGCGGTAGTTGCAATCGCCCAGAACATTTGTCCCGGCGGAATCCATTTTGGAACAAGACTTGCAGTTGAAGAGAGATAGAAGAGCTGTTCCAGTGCGAACGAGACAACACAAATACCGAACGAGTAGTACCCGATCTGAGCCAATCTTGACGTTCGAGTCGCGGCGATTCGACCGGAACACGCAAATAGGATCAGGGCGCCCGAGACGTATGAGAATTGTTCGAAGAAGTTGCCAAAGTTATTGTAGATGAGCGGATGCTTAATGATGAGCGGTACTCCCAGCAAGGCGAAGACAAGGTAGATTGCACCGAGCGCGACAGCACCGGCTCGGACCGTTCGCGGCCATAGAACGGCTAGGCCTCCAAGGATTTCGATGATGGCGAGGATGTAGATGAGAATCGCGCGGTGAGGCACGGCTGGAAGCGCGTCGTAGTTGTGCCACACGAGGGCACAGATACCGGAACCAATCATCGCCAAGCCGTAGACGTAACGCCCAAGAGAATATTTCATTGCAGCGCCTCAGCCGGAATTAGTGCAGATACGTTGTGTTCAAGGTAAATGTGGAGTGATTTCTTTTGCCGTCAATCCAGTTCATCGAGCGCCGCCTGCAATTCGCTCCGCGCGTGCTCTTCGCCGGTTCTTGTTGCTTGCGTCACGCCCTCCGTCAGCGTTTCCCGAGCGTCGTCAACTCTTCCCATTTTGGCGAGCATCTGTCCGTACTGAAAATATGCTGCGACGTAATCGGCATGCGCGGCAATCAGTTGCTTGAAATTATCCTCGGCGGCTGCGCTGTCTCCGGTCTTCAGGCATTCCATCGCA
>DATGJE010000234.1:0-3239 GCA_035295305.1 Candidatus Acidiferrales bacterium
CGCTCTGGAAGGTGGCCCTCGGAGAGTCATTCGGACTCTCACCGTGCTCATGCAAAACGTGCCCGAATCAAAGTCTTTTGATGGTGTAGAGCGTCGCCGCAACCCTGCGTTGCCCGTCGAGCCTGGCTACGGAAGCGAAATTTCCGTTTTCCACGAACTCGGCAAGGCGCTCACGTCATCGCTCCAGCTCGACCAGGTTCTCCGCACCATCATGGAGAAAATCAATGAAGTGCTGCGCCCGGACACTTGGTCTCTGTTGTTGATGGACACGGAAAAGCAGGAACTGTATTTCGAAATCGCCACGGGCGAGGGCGCCGACGCCTTGAAAGACGTGCGCATTAAGCTCGGCCAGGGAATCGCTGGATGGGTGGCTCAGACGGGCGAAGTAGTCGTGGTGCCGGACACCCGCAAAGATTCGCGTTTCTTCTCGCAAGTCGACGAGAAGACGAAAACGCAAACCCAGTCCATTGTCGCCGTGCCCGTACGCTTCCGCGACCAATGCCTCGGTGTCATCGAGCTAATTAATTGTGTTGGCGATACCGGTTTCAGCGCCCGCGAACTCGCGCTGCTCGAAGCCCTCGCCGATTACGCGGCCATCGCCATCGAGAATGCCCGCCACGTTCAGCGCATCCATGAACTGACCATCACCGACGATTGCACCACGCTGTACAACGCCCGACATTTGAATTTCATGCTGGACACGGAGATTTATCGCTCCCACCGTTACAGCTACGAATTTTCGCTCATCTTCATCGACCTTGATCACTTCAAGGCCGTCAACGACACGCATGGCCACCTGATGGGCTCAAAGCTCCTCGGCGAAATCGGCACCATGGTCAAGAGCAATTGCCGCCTGATCGATTTCGCTTTCCGTTACGGCGGCGATGAATTTGTTCTTCTGCTTCCGCAAACTTCCAAAGAGAACGCATGCCGCGTCGCGCGCCGTCTGCATCGCCTGATTAAAGAAACGGAATGGCTGAAGAACGACGCCCTCAATGTCCGCATCACTTCCAGCGTCGGCGTCGCCTCCTATCCTCTCGATTCGGCTGACAAGGCCGGCTTGCTGCATCTCGCTGACGAAGCCATGTACCTAGTCAAAAACACCACCCGCGACCGCGTAGCCGCCGCCACCACCGGCGTCCTCCCCGAAAACTAGCGCGCCGTTTCGTTCAGTGCAAATCCAGCGTGGTGCTTACCTCGTCAACCGCGTCCAGGAACAGCAGATACAACCGCTGGAGACGGTCGAGCTTCGGCTAGAGTGGCTTAAAATGCAGCACCAAGATTCCGCCTGTGGTCACGAGCAAACCACCTACCAGGAACGCCAGGGCAGGCGGAGCCTTCAGCATTCCTTTCAGGAGCTCCAGGAAAACCTTTAACAAATCCGCTGTTTCACCTATTGGGCCGGCCACTCCCAGGGCGATCTGATACGTGAGCAAATATTGTTTTACCGCGATGGCGAAGGACAACAACAGGGCCAGACCTCCGAGGACGACCAGCAGAACGCCAATCCAAAAATTCAAACCAATCATAGTGGCCTCCTTTAACTCGGAACTCAGCTAAGTGGTGCTTCAATGGGCGGCAGCGCCGCAGTGGTTATTGTGTGGAACGCCCGTTTGGGAAAGGGAAACTGACGTTGGTATATCAGGTGTCATTTGGTGAGTCAATGGCGATGGCTCAGGCTCTGAGGTTTGTTTTTTCGGGTGCCCCATGCTCGTTTTGTGAGCGTGGGGCTTTTTCTCACAAGCGATCTTCCTGACGCGCAAAACCAACTGAACTAGATGTAATCTCCCTTTTGTTGTTAACTCTTTGAGCAACTAAACTGACAGGTGTGTCCAGTTTAACGCCTTTTCCAGCCACCCCTCAAATCGCGCTTTTTCACGCGGTTTTCACCCTGGGAGTTGTTGTGCGCAAACCCATTCCCTATACTCAAGACTTCAGCCTGAATTGCGACTGAGGCGTGTTTCCGAATCGATGCAGAACAGAGAAGCTGCGCGTTACGCCCGCTGGTCCGCCGGCGTTGCCATCACAATTGCTCTGGTGGTGGCGGCGGTGTTCGTACATGGCCGCCTGGCCAACCGCGCCGCGCAAAAAAATCTGCCGCCGTCCGTACCGCCAAGCGTCGCTCAGCAATCCACTGGCTTCACGTACTCGAAGAACGTGGGAGGCCACACCCTCTTCACGATTCGTGCCTCGCAGGCGACCGAGTACAAAGACAAGAATCGCAGCCTGCTCGAGAACGTGGCCATTACGATTTATGGCCCCGAAGGAAAGAGGAACGATTCGGTTCGCGCCAACGAATGCAGCTACGAACCCGCCACGGGAAGTATTCGCTGCCAGGGCACGGTGCAAATCGATCTGCGCAACGCAGCAAAGAATCCCGCTGCCAATACCGGTGCGGCTGGGATGCATTTTGAAACCAGCGACATTCTTTTCGACCGCGACAGCGGCAAAGTCACCACGCAGAACAACGTCACGATGCGCTTTCCCGGCGGCGCGGGACAAGCCACCGGCGTCCTTTACGATCCGCAGACGGAAGACGCCCAGCTGCAAAGCAATGTGCAATTGACGATGACGCCACCTGCAAATTCCCACGCACTTCCTGTGAACGTAGCCGGCAGCGCGCTCGAATTTCGCAGGAGCGATGGAACGTTGCGGCTTTTTGGTCCCGTTCGCGCGGAGCAGGGTCAGCGCATTTTGTCCGCAAACGCCCTCGAAATCGATTTGGATGCACAGATGCATCCGCGTGTCGTCATCGCAAGCGGTCATCCGGAGATGACCGCCAAAGACGCGCGCGGAACAGCTTCACTTGCCGCAAATCAGATGGAAGCTTCGTTCGCAGACGGCGCAATCGAGAAAATCGCCGCAAATGGGAATGTCAGCGGAGACGCGCTCGCGCGCGGTGGCGAAAACCAACTCTCCGCCGAACATGTCGATCTCATGATGGCTACAAAAAATGGCGCTACTCAGCCCACGGAGATGCTTGCCCGCGGAAACGTGCAAGTCGCAATGCAACAGAGTGCGGCGAAGCGAAATCTGCGCACCGAAGCACTACGAATTGATTTTGTCCCCGACGTTGGGCGCCGCAGCGTGCGCGTTGTAAGTGCGGAAACGCTCGCGCCAGGGCAAATCGTCACAAGCAAGCCCGGAGAATCGGACATGATTAGTGGCGGAAAATTAACCGCCGAGTTCGATGCGCAAAGCCAGTTGACGCAACTGCATGGCGCGTCCGGCGTGAGAGT
>DATGJE010000235.1:0-3094 GCA_035295305.1 Candidatus Acidiferrales bacterium
AGCCGACGGCACGAACGCCGGCGATTGCGCGGATGCGGCGTGACTCAGCGAACCCATACTCAGTGTGAAAGCCGCTGCACAAATCATGCGTAGAAAAAAACGCTCCTTCTTCATTTAAGAACCTCCGCACTTCATGTCGCGTTCCACCGGTTCAATTTCGTCACAGAGACATAATGCACGAGGGCTGCCAAAACGATATGGCATCTGCATGTGCATTTTATTTGCGCACTTAACAAGATGGTATCGAAATGCAATCATGCATTTATGACCAAACAAGAGTTTTTTACACGGTTTCGAACTCACGCCCTGCGCGGATGCTCTACACGACTCACAGTACCAATTCATCACGGTCATACAGGGCTTCCCATACACAATTTTCTTTGATTCCAAGCAGGCTGTGTGGCCGAAGTCGCGTAAGCGGAGTAAAAATCCCAGCGCAGAGCTAGCGATGGCTGGCAAATCCGGCTCGGCGGCCAGGCAGAGAGAGCAACCTTCGCGCGGCCGCCGAGCTAAACCAGCGAGCGTGGCTTTCTTAGACGGAGGATCGACCTCTCACAAAGTGCAGGACGAGCAGTATCAAAGCAATGATAAGCACCAGATGAATAAACGCACTGGTTACGTGAAATGCGAAAAACCCGAGCAGCCACAAAATAATCAAGATTACAGCGAGTGCAGCTAGCATGTTGTCGTCTCCTCTTTATGAGCGCGCTGTTGGCCGAATCCGATTTCACGCGATGCGCTGCACGTGCCGGAAAATGCGGACACGAACTATTCTGGGCGCGCTATAGATGTACGTCTGTGCCGTTACGAACAGTTCGCTTGAATCCATCTTTTACTCGGACATTTGATGCTCGAGCACGTTCTTCGGTGACTGTTCCGCGCGGCCTGCTCTGTCTTCAGAATCGCGCAAGCACGCGCCTGATTCCTTCCGCGAAATTCCGCTCAGGCGTGATTAGGCTCGCGATCAAATACCCATCGCCGGGAAAATCATAAAAGTGGCCGGGATGAATATAGACGCCCATGCTTTCCAGCAGGTCGACCGCAAGATCTTCGTCCGGGCGTGTTGCGGGTACGCGAAGAACAATATACCAGCCGCCCTCAACTTCGAGTCGGCTGCACGAATTTTGCGCGGCGATTTGTCGGTCAAGCTCGCAGAGGTTGTCGCGCACACGCGCCATCAATTGTGCTTGAAACGCCGTGCGCTGCTGCAAAAATGACGGGACTGCCAATTGTATTGGCGCATTCATCGAGAGATACGCATCCGCGATAACCTCTAAGCGCGCGCACGCTTGCGATTTCCACCGTTCGGGCCCGCTTGTGGCTAGCCACGCGACTTTCATCTGCGGCAAGCCGGCGATCTTGGAGAGTCCGCTCATCGTGAAAGTGAGCGCCTCGCGATTGGCAGCGAAGCTCGGATGCGGCTTTTGCGTCAGGGAGAAATCCAAAAAAACTTCGTCGGCAAGGATGGCCAGATTCTTTGTGGAACAAATCTCATTCAGGCGCTTCATCGCAGCTGAGCTTGTGTAATGCCCCGTCGGATTATTCGGATGAACCACAATGACGCCGCGCGTGCGAGAAGTGATGGCCTGCTCCAGGGCATGAAAATCAATTTCCCAGCCGTGGTCATAAAAGAGCGGATATCGAACAAGTTTTACGTCTTGAATATCGGCAAGAAAATCGAAGAGCGGATAGCTGGGAGCGGGAATCAGCAGTTCATCCCCCGGATTGCAGAGCAGGCGGAAAACGAAAGAATACGCCTCACTGGTGCTGGTTGTGAGAAGGATATCTTCAATCGGAACGTCGCAGACCCGCGCGGCGTAGTATTCGGCGATAGCTCGACGCGCCGTTGCCAGACCGCGCGGTTCCGGTTGGTAGATTGTCGCCGCTGGACTCGAAAGCGCCCTGAGGATCGCGTCATTGTCGTACACAAATCCGCATTCGGTGGGATTCGAGACCGTGAGGTCAAATAACGGTTTGCCCGTTGCGCGATGCTGGGCAAGGGCCTCGGCGAGACGGTTGGTTGTAAGGTTCCAACTTGTGCGGTCAGCGAACATGCAAGAAAGGCCTCGGCACGTTAGTCTACCTTAGTCGCGCCGGCTCTTATCATTCGCGGCAGAAATGGCCGATTTGGCCAGGAGAGGCGGCGTTGACTCAACTGACGGCAAGGCCGTAAGATGGCGCAACGGAGATGTCCCCCTCCACATGATTGGCCGGACGCTGGGCCACTATCGCATCATCGAGAAAATAGGCGCGGGCGGAATGGGCGAGATTTATCGCGCACGCGATGAACAGCTCGACCGCGACGTGGCGCTCAAAGTTTTGCCTCCCGGCATGCTGAAAGACGAGAAGGCGCGCCGGCGCTTTCGCAACGAAGCTTTGCTCCTCGCAAAACTTAACCACCCCAATATAGCGACAGTCCACGAATTTGACACGGAAGACGGCGCGGACTTCCTGGTGATGGAATGCGTCACGGGTACGTCCCTTGCGCAAAAGTTGGAAACGGGACCCTTGCCGGAAAAAGAGTTGCTGCTAATAGCCACGCAGGTGGCGCAGGCGTTGGAGGAGGCGCACGAGCGCGGCATCGTGCATCGCGATCTTAAGCCGGGGAATATCGTCATCGCGCCGAAGGACCGCGCGAAGGTTCTCGACTTCGGAATCGCGAAGCTTTTGCGGCCTGCCGGTGACACGGATCCAACGCAGAGCATCACCGCAGCTCACAGTGGGGCCGGAACGTTGCCATATATGTCGCCTGAACAATTGAAGGGCGAGGCGGCTGGCGCGCGCAGCGATATTTTCTCGTTTGGCGCTGTGCTCTACGAAATGGCCACGGGCCGGCGGCCGTGCGAGGAAACGCTGCCCTCGCGGCTGATCGATGCGATTGTTCGCGAGCGCCCCGTGCCGCCGCGTCTGCTTAACCCAAAGATCTCTTCAGAGCTCGAGAGAATTATTTTGAAATGCCTGGAGAAGGAGCCGGAGAATCGCTACCAGTCCGCAAAAGAACTGGAAGTTGATCTACGGCGTTTGCAAACGCCCAGTGCAGCTCCACCGACGCTCGCGGCTGCGGCAACACCAAATCCCTGGCGGGCCAGAAGAA
>DATGJE010000236.1:0-13246 GCA_035295305.1 Candidatus Acidiferrales bacterium
ATTGCCCTATAAGTTTCGAATCACACCCTAGAGGCACATGAGACGAGCCTTCCATTGGATTGTTGGCCTGCTGGCGATCGCGTTTCTGGGGTCTGCCATCGCCGGAGCGATTTTAGGCGGCGGCATCTTGCATCCTGCGCGGCGCGCCCTCGATGGCGCTCTAATCGCGCAAGCGAACGATGTCTTCGCCCGTGACGGTGCTGTATGTCAAGAGTTTGACGTGTCCGCGCAGGATGGCGTGATTCTGCGCGGCTGGAAGGCTCGCGCAAAATCCCCGAACGGCCACTGGGTGATGCTGTTTCATGGCCACTCGGACAACCGTGTGGGCACCATCAGTTACGCGGATTTCCTGCTGCGCGCCGGTTATAGCGTGGTGATGATGGACGCGCGCGCGCACGGCGCGAGCGGCGGCACAATGGCAACGTATGGATGGAAAGAACGATGGGATACCAAAAGCATAGTCGCAGCCCTGTACGACACCGAAAACCCTCGACGTCTCTTTGCTCTAGGCGAATCGATGGGCGCGGCAATTGCACTGCAATCAGCGGCAGTTGAGCCGCGCATTTCCGCGGTTGTGGCCGAAGCGTCATTTAGCAATTTACGCGAAGTGACCTACGACTATGCAGGTCTGCAATTCAGTCCGTGGCTAGGCAAGACGCTGTTCCGCCCGGCGACCATCGTTGCACTCCGCGCTGCGGAAAAAGAGGGCGGATTTCGCGGTCACGATGTATCGCCTGAAGAAGCTGTATCTGACCGTGCTTTTCCAGTGTTGCTGATCTGCGGAACGCTAGACCGCCGGATTCCCTGCCGCCATGCGCGCCGAATTTTTCGTGCAGCAACGGGGCCAAAGAAATTATGGGTGGTTCGGGGAGCACAGCACACGGGCGCTTACGGAATTGATCCCGCAGAATTCAAACGCCGCGTCCTCGTATTTTTCGCAGCATATCGATAGCGCCTTCCCGACGAACGTGCCGGCCGAAAGGCCGCCGCTACGGCGATGCAAACGACAAGGCGAGGCGCACAGGCTGAAGCCTGCCTGCGGCAGACAGGCCTGTGCCACAGGAAGCATCAAGCGGCGGTGCCTTTGAAGTGGAGGACGACCATGGTGATGTCGTCGGCCTGTGGGGCGCCGCCGGTAAAATCGCGAACACCGAAGCGCACGGCCTCGGCGAGCTCTTCGGCGGTTGAGCCCGAGAATTCGCGCAAGAGCGTACTCAACCGCTCCTGCTCATACATTTCATCGCTCATATTTCGGGCTTCGGAAACTCCGTCCGTGTAAATCACAACGAAGTCTCCGGCCTGCAGCGCGACATGCTCGGCGGTGAATTCCGCCTCAGCGAACATGCCCACGGGAAAATTCGAGGAAGACAACTCGACGAGTTCGCCAGAAGCGCGGCGGACGAGCGGCGGCACATGACCTGCGTTGATGTATTCGAGATGGCCGGCGGGATCGAGTACGCCGTAGAAAAGCGTGGCGTAGCGATCATCGCTCGAACGCTCGCAGAGGAATTGGTTGACGCGCTTGGTGGCTTCGGCAAGCGGAATATCGAGAGCCGCAGTGGTGTAAAACACTCCCTGCAACAATGTGGCGAGAAGCGAAGCCGCGATTCCCTTGCCCGCCACGTCGCCAACGAAAAAGCCGTAGCGGCCTCCGCCGAGAGCGACCACGTCGAAGCAATCGCCGCCGACCGAATGGCACGCTAGCGTGGACCCCGCGACGGAAACGTGAGGCATCTGCGGAAATTTCTTGGGCAACAACTCGCGCTGGATCTGGCTGGCGATTTCGATTTCGTGATCGAGGCGCCCTTTTTCGCGCGCGGCGGCGAAGAGGCGCGCGTTTTCGATGACCGTGGCGGCTTCGCGCGCTAGCGTGCGCAAAACTTCGCGGTCGATTTCGCTGAACGCGGTGGAAGGCGAGCGGCTGTCGAGATACAGTACGCCGAGCAGATCCGCTTCCTCGGACGTGATGGTGACGTCGACGGCAGCAATTACCGGCAGCTTTTCGATCGGAATGGCAACGATGGTGAGCAGCGAAAGCGAAGCTACGCTGGCCTGCGCGCCGATGGCCGCTTCGTCGCCCGTGTCGCTGACGATCAATTCGCGCCGGGAAGTGGCGACGCGCCTGAGCACGCCGGAGGAAATTTTCAGGTCTTCAACTTTCAGCAATTCGCCTTTCGCGTCACGCGCGATTGTAGGTTTCAGCTCGCCCTCGTCGTTCGCGAGCAGGAGCACACCGCGTTCCGTGCGCGTCACGCGAATGGCCGCGTCGACTACGGCCGCGAGAACGTCTTCGAGCGAAAGGCCGGAGCCCAAAGTTCGCGCTACTTCGAGCAGAACGCCCAGATGATAGAGGCCTTGCGTGCCCGGAGTGGCAGGCGCCGGCTTTTCGACCTGTTCGATCAGTTCTTCGAGTGTGGCTTCGTCGCCCAGGAAAACCAGCTTGAAGGAATCGGGCATGCCGAAATCAATGCTGTCCTTGGGACGCAGCGGGCGCGTTTCGGTGATGCGTTCTCCGTTGACGAATGTGCCGTGACGACTGCCCAAGTCTTCGAGGAAATAATCGCCATTGGCGGTGACGATTTGCGCCTGTTGCCGGCTGATGCGGCTGTCGCGCAGCACAAGCTCATTGCCCGTCTGGCGTCCGACGCGAAAGGGAAACTGAGTGACCTGAACTTCGCGGCGGACTCCGGCGGGGTCGAGGACAAGCAATCGAGGAGGGCGCGGCATAGTCTTTTCTTTCGGCGGCGAAGAGGTGAAAGCAGCACCGGGCCGGCCGATTCCGCGTTCATGTTAGGAGAAGTCGCGGCGGATGGCAACCGAATTGGCCCAGAATGAATCAGGCGGAGGGGAGGCAGGAGTGTTGGCGCTCCCATTCGGAGCTGAGGCAGCGGATCGTTTCGCGGAGGCGCACGGCGAGAACAACTACGGTCTCCATCATCGTCCCGACTGCAGAATCAGGTAACATGACAGGATCGCGGCGCCTGAAAAAATCAAAAGATCAACTGCACGACGGATGAATCGTACGAGCCGGTATTCCCGGATGTAGTTCAAGCTCAGTCCCCTCTTGTCGCGTGCGCGTTCACGTTTTTCAGGAAGGCGCATGTTTACGGATGTTCATTTTTGTAAATGCACAATCGCTACCAGTGCGCGTGAAGAGCGAAGTCATGGCGACTCAGGCGTTTACCGGGAGAGGAAGGATTCAATTCCTTCGAATTATTCCCAGTCTGAACCCGAATTATCCGCGTACGGGAAACGACGGAGCGAAGGGCGATAAACAGTCGTGCGATAGAAAGGATTTTTCGACGTTTCGCAGCAGAGAAGCCGGACGGTGCGGTTAGTTTCCGCCCGGCTGGGATTCGTATTGCTTGAGCTTGCGGTAAAGAGTGGTTTTCCCAATCCCGAGCAAGCGCGCGGCGATTAGCTTGTCTCCGCCGGATTCGCGCAAAGCGCGGAGAATGGCGCGCCTTTCCAGTTCCTCAAGAGGCACGAGATCGTCATTGGCAGGCATGGGATCGGTGCCGCTGTGGCTGACGGCGTATTGCAAATTGGACGGCAGGTCACCGGAGTGGAGGATCGGCCCGGAGCCGAGCGCGACGGCGCGCTCAATAGCATTTTCCAGTTCGCGAACGTTCCCGGGCCAATCATAGGCGGTGAGGCGGGTCAGCGCGTCTTGGGCGAGTGTCGGCAAAGGGCGTGCGGGGTCGGCGAATTTTTCGAGGAATGACTGCACAAGTACGGGAATATCGCTTTTACGCTCGCGCAGCGGAGGCAGTTTGATCTGTACGACGTTCAGGCGAAAGAACAGATCCTGCCGAAATTGTCCCGAACGAACGGCTGCTTCGAGGTCTTTGTTCGTCGCAGCGATTACGCGCACTTCGATGGAAACGCGGTCGTTCGAACCCACCGGCTTCACTTCGCGCGCTTGCAGCACACGCAAGAGCTTGGATTGCATTTCGACGGGAAGGTTGCCGATCTCATCGAGAAACAGCGTGCCGCCGTCGGCGCTTTCGATCAAGCCTTGCTTGGTGTGTATGGCTCCGGTAAAGGCTCCTTTGGCATAGCCGAAAAGCTCCGATTCGATCAGCGTGGGAACCAGGGCCGAGCAATCCACGGGAACAAATGGCTTCTGGCGCCGAGCTCCCGAGAAATGAATCGAGCGAGCCACCAGTTCCTTGCCTGTCCCGCTTTCGCCGAGGATCAGCACTGAATAATTATGCTGGCTGACCTTTTCGATCAGCTTGTACACGCGCTGCATTTTGGCGGATATGCCGATCAACTCGCCATAACCGGGCCGTGTACGAAGCTGCTCGCGGAGAACGCGATTTTCCTGGTCGAGCTCCTGTTCGCGAACCAGCCGCTGGAGCTTGCGGCGAAGTTCGTCAATGTGAAATGGCTTTGTAACGTAGTCAGTGGCGCCTAAACGCGTGGCTTCGACCGCCGTTTGTATTGTGCCGTACTGGGTGAGAACCACAACGGAGACTTGAGGATGGTGCTCGCGTATACGGCGTAATAATTCGAGGCCGCCGAGCTGGGGCACTTCGAGGTCCGTGATGGCAATATCGATGGGATACTGATCGAGTTCTTCGAGTGCTTGCTCCGTGGTGCTTGCCGTGCGAACTTGCAGGCCGGATTCGATTGCAATATCGGTGCAAATTCGTAGAGTTGACTCTTCGTCGTCCACGATTAAAACCGTGGCAATCCCCGTTCGTTGACTTTGAAGTGCTTCTGGCGTCCCAGGCTCTGTTGTCATGAGTGCCTCACCGCCCACGGTCTATGATTCCCATTGCGGGCGAATATGCCCCTTGAAAGCACGTAACCAACCACATATGGGAAATCGGGTAACGGATTATGAGCGCTGGACTTGCGGCTTGCAGACCTGAGTTCACGGCGGGAAGACAGTTCCATATCGAGAACGGATCCTATCCCATAGTAATGAAGTAATCAAGTAACTCTGTTTGTTTTCACTTGCCTGCCAAAATGGGACGGATTTGGCTACCAAAAGGGGAAAAATGATGTCTTGGAGACTGAGAATTGCGTCCTCGGCGGAGACTGTCCGCCGAGGACGCAATGAATGAGAGATTATTGGGTCGCGACGGTCGCGGACCGGCTTAGACGAAATGTCAGATGGGATTCAGCGGGCAAGGAAATTTCCTTCTTGCCAGTAAAGGCTGCACCGGCCGTGCCTGCACCAGCGCCAGCGCCCGCGCCTATGGCCGCACCCTTGCCGCCTCCTGCGATTCCGCCTATCAGCGCCCCAAGCGCCGAACCGCCGCCGATGGCAACGACGTCGCGTTTTTTGTGGGACTTGCCTTCCAATGTGACCGGATGCGTATGGACATCAACCCACGAGCCACCCGACTGAACGGCCGTGATGGCAACACTGAGAAAGGCGGGTTTGGACAAACGCCCGGATGAACGGGCTTCGACCACCGTTCCGCGCACGCGCGCGTCGCTAGGCACGACAACACCGCCGCCGACGAGAATGGGCCGGGATAGTGTTCCTTCAAACGAGTCTCCCGACTGGCTGGTTCCAGTGTCGATGGTGGTGCCGAGAGTCACGTGTAGCTCGGTTCCGGCCGGAATTGTGACTGACTGGGGAGTTTCGGCTGAAGAGCCTCCCGCGGTGGAAGAAGCTGGCTGACTGCCGTTCGCGCTGTTGGCGTTGCTGCCATTGCCGGAGCAACCGGGCAGACATAGAGCCGCCGCGACAACTAAAGCAATGGGGATTAATGAATAATTCCGATTTTTCAAATGACACCTCCAAGTCTTAAGTGGCAATTTCGGTTCCAGAATATCTCTCAATTAAACTCTTCTCCTTCAGTACGATAAAACGCTTGTGGAATGAATTACCAGTGCAGAAATTTCCCGCAGACGCAAAAGTGCCGAACGAGAGGCTGCGTAAATGGAATGAGCACCCAGGACAGCCGGAGGGCTAAACCGGCGACGATGACCGAGCCCAGCGCCGCAGCACGCGTTTGGATTTCCATCGCTTGGCTTTCACGCATCCTTACTGTAGATTAAATTTCTTGATGGCAAGTCACGCTCCATTTTCGCAACGCATCCTGATCGTCGAAGACGAGGAGAACGCCCGCAAGGGTTACGAAGCCTTGCTTCATAAATGGGGCTGCCAAATCCTCGGAGTCGGCAGCGCCGAGGACGGCCTGGCGAAATTCTCCGAATTCCAGCCCGCCGTGGTGCTGGCGGACGTCGAACTGCCGGGCATGAACGGCCTCGAGTTGCTCGCTGAGCTACATGAGCATGCGCCGGAAACGCCTGTGATCATCATTACCGGGCGCGGCACGGACGAGCGGGCCGTGCAAGCGATCGAGGCGGGAGCATTTTGGTACATCGAAAAACCTCTCAAGCCTCCCGTGCTGCGTTCACTGCTCGATCGCGCCATGGGCAAAGCGCGCGACCGACGCCAGGTTGCGGCGCTCACACGCCAGTTGCGAGATGCGGGGCGATTGGGCGAACTAGTCGGCGCGTCGAAAACAATGTCGGAAGTAATGCGGCAGGTGGAAACAGCCGCGCCGTCAACGGCCTCGGTGCTCATCACTGGTGAAACCGGCTCAGGCAAGGAAGTGGTCGCGCGCACGATTCACGCGCTGTCGCCGCGCGCCAATCAACCGTTCGTGGCCATCAATTGCTCCGCGATTCCCGAATCGCTGATGGAAAGCGAAATTTTTGGCCACGAAAAGGGCGCGTTCACCGGCGCAGCGGAACGGAGACTTGGCTGCTTTGAGTTGGCGGATGGCGGGACGCTGCTTCTCGATGAAATCGGTGAAATGCCGGCGCAAACGCAGGCGAAGCTGCTACGTGTGCTGGAGGACCACAAAGTACGAAGAATCGGCAGCAAGGTGGAGACACCGGTGGATGTTCGCGTACTTGCGGCGACCAACAAAGATCCACATCAAGCCGTGGCGCAAGGGCTGCTGCGCCAGGACCTGTTTTTCCGCCTCAACGTTTTTCACATTCATCTGCCGCCGCTGCGCGAGCACAAAGATGATCTGGGGCCCCTCACCGAGCAGTTGCTCGCTGACATCAATCAAAAGCACGGCCGGCACGCACCGGGGGTCAATACGGAGGTAATGGAATTATTCAAGGCGTATCCGTGGCCGGGGAACGTGCGCGAGTTGCGCAATGTTCTGGAACGCGCGGCCATTGCGTGCGACCACGGCCCGATTGGCCGGCAGCACTTGCCTGATGATTTCGCGCGCGGACCGGTGGCACAGTCGAGCGAACTCTCCGGCTTGCGCTTTCCGCCCGGCACCACGGTGGAAGCGGCGGAACGCGAGTTGATTATCCAGACGCTTGGCGCGACCAACCAGAACAAGACGCGCGCCGCTGAGCTTTTGGGCATCAGCCTGAAGACACTTCACAACAAGCTTAAAGAGTACGAGGCCTCACGCCAAAATGTCGCTAAGCCTGAAAAATAAGTTCACGCTGGCGACGGCACTTTTAGTTCTGATTGTCGTCGCGCTGGTCTCCGGTTTATACGTCGCGAGACTCACACGGCAGGTGATCACGCAGGCGAACGACCGGGCGCAATTCGTGCTGCAACAAGTTTTCGTGTCGGCGCAGATTGCCCTGCGCGAAGCAGCGGAGAGTGGTGCAGCTCCGGTATCCTCCAGTCCGGACGATATTCACGATTATATCCAGCAGACGCTCGAACAAAATCGGGGCTTATCGGCGCTGATTGAATCGGACATGAGCTTCTCGCCGACTATTTATGAAATCACAATCAGCGATGCGGATGGGACCGCCATGATCTCCAGCGATCCTTCCTTGCCCGGCAAGCCCGTTCCGCAGCGACGCAATCTTTCGCAACTCGTGAATGCGAGCTTCTTGAATCAACTGCGGATTCTGAACGGCCCTCCACGCGTGTATGAATTGACGCTGCCGTTCGTTACCACCGGCAACCAGCCTTTCGGGAATATCCACGTGGCGCTCGCTTCGGCCCTGCTGCGCAATGAAATCTGGCCGGGACTGCATTCGGCGGCATGGCTGGCGCTGGCGGCAGTGCTGCTTTCGACTCTATTTACTGCGTTCGTCAGCCAAGTCGCGCTGGCGCCGCTGTCGCGCATTTCGGCGCAATTGGACCGCATCTCGGCCGGCGAATTTGATCTGGAGCCAGTCACGCAGGCGGGCGAACTGGGGCAAGTGTCGAACAAGATCAGCCGTATCGGGCAACAACTGCGCGACGTCCGCGAGATTTTCAGCACGTTGCGCGAAAACATGAATCAGATCATGGCGGGGCTCGAGGATGGATTGCTGCTGTTCAATGCAGAGGGGCGCGCAGTGCTGGTAAGTCCGTCGGCGGAAAAATTCATCGATGTGGAATCGGAAAATTTGCTTGGCCGCAAGATCGAGGAGATATTCCCGCCGGGCCATCCGCTGGCGCTGGCTCTGCACATTGGCCGCAACGGCGAAGTCGCGGCCGAGGGAGTCGAGCCGGTGGAAGTCGAAATCACGGGCGAACACGGGACGCGGCGCGTGGGCGCGAGCATCCAGACCATCCAGGAAGACGGCGCACGCATGGGAATGCTCGTTTCGCTGCGCGATTTGGAATCGCTGGAGCGAATTGGTTCGCAATTGCAAGTTTCGGAAAGGCTCGCGGCTCTGGGGCGCGTTACCGCAGGCGTTGCACACGAAGTGAAGAATCCGCTCAACTCCATGCGCGTGTGGCTGGAAGTGTTGAAGGCCAATCTGCCGATCGACCCCGAAACACAGCAAGCCGCGAAAATGCTGGACACGGAAATTGATCGTCTTGACCGGGTGGTAAAGACATTCTTGGAATTCAGCCGTCCCGTCGAATTGGAGCGCGAGGAGGTAAATCTGCCCGAGCTGATCGAGAGCGTTCTCGCCAGCGCCAAGCCTGGTATCACGCGGGCTGGCGTAACTCTAGTGAAAGAAATCCCGGCCTCGTTTCCATTGATTGAATTGGATAAGAGACTGATCGAGCAGTCGATTCTCAACCTGGTGCTGAACGCGTGCGAGTGCATGACGGCCGGAGGGCGGCTGACCGTGACTCTGGACCGCCTCGGTGACATGGCAGAAATTCGCGTCGGGGATACGGGACCCGGTATTGCGCCCGAAAATCGCGGGAAAATCTTCCAGCTCTTCTTTACGACGCGAAAAGGCGGGACCGGGCTTGGACTTGCGAACACATTCCGATTTGTGCAATTGCACAACGGTTCGATAGAATTTGACACAGAGGCCGGGCGTGGCACTACGTTTCGAATTGAGCTGCCACTGACGCGCATCACGAGCCTGGCATCTAATTTAAGAGATTACGGCCAGCCGTTTGCGCGGCAGACATAATCGCAAATGAGCTACCCAGCCAAAAATCGCGCTTCTTGCCGGCCCGCGGCCGCGTCACGGAAGACCGCGTTCCTAACGTGTCTGGTCGCTGCAAGCCTCTCGATCTTCACTGGTGGCTGCATGGGCCACAAAGTGCGCGCAGCGGCGCCAGTGACTGTGCCGCCGCAACCGCCAGCCCCAATTTCAACACCGGGAACGACTAAGTCTCCCGATTCGATTCCCGCGCCAACGACGCCCGCGCCAAAAAATCCGGAACCTACAACACTTTCTCCGGCTTTGACGCCGAAACCCGATACGCTCAAACGACCGGCAACAACCGCCGTTGCTGAACCTGACCGACCGCCTGCGCCGGAGATCTCGCCGCAAATGTCGCAGTCAGATCAAGTGGAACTGACGAAGCAAACGCAGCAGTACGTCACGACCGCGCAAGAGAATTTACATCGCGCGGACGGGCGCGAGCTCAATACGAGTCAACACGACATGGCCGACAAAATTCGCGGCTTCCTGGAACAGGCGCAAGACGCGATCCGAACTTCCGACTGGTCGCGCGCAAAGAACCTATCGCAGAAGGCTTATCTTCTCTCCATCGAACTCGTCAAAACGCTTTAGGTCGTCTCTCTCCGCTCGAATAATTGCTAAGATTGCAGCATGAAGAAGAGGTACGACACCGTCGTCGTCGGTGGCGGAATTATAGGCGCGTCGCTCGCGTTTGAGCTTCGCCGCCGGGGACAGTCCGTGTTGGTGCTGGATCGCCAAGAGCCGGGGCGCGAGGCATCCTGGGCGGCGGCCGGTACAATTTCGCCCGCGCCGGACCACGAATCCCTCGGTATCGCCGCACTCGGATGTGAGAGTTACCGTCTCTATCCGGAATTTGCGACTGCGATTGAAGAAGCTTCAGGAGAATCCGCTGGCTTCCATCCCGACGGCGCGATGGAACTATTTCTGGATGAAGACGGCGGAACAACGCGAGATCGCCGGTTGAAGGAAATTCAGAACCACGGTATCAGCGCGGAAGCAATTTCACTTGACGAAGCAAAGATCCGCGAACCCGCCATCGGCCGCGCGACGCGTGCGGCGCTGTGGATTCAAGACGAAGCATATCTCGATCCGCGCGTGATCACTCATGTGGCGATCGCCGCAGCGTTGAAAACTGGCGTGGAAATGCGCGGCAACAGCGACGTAATTTCCGTCCTACTCGAACAAGGCCGGTGCACTGGAGTGCTTGTCGCCGATGCGGAGAAAAATCGCGCAGGGATGGTTGAAGTTCGCGCAGGAGAAAAAATCGCGGCGGACAATGTGGTGATCGCCGCGGGATGGTGTTCCGGAGAGATCGGAGGCGTGGAATCCTATGCGCCGACAACTCCTGTTCGCGGACAGATGGTTGCACTCGGCAAAGTCCCCGGCGCGCCGCGAACAATTCTTCGCTCCAGTTTGGGTTACATGGCTCCGCGCGAGGATGGGCGCACGGTCGTTGGCAGCACGCTCGAAAGCGGCACAGCCGAAAAACACACGACTCCTGCTGGCATACAAAAAATTCTTGCCGCCGCGATAACGATGGCTCCCGGCCTGGCGAGCGCGCCGATTCTGGAGACGTGGGCCGGCGTGCGGCCCGACTCGCCGGATCATTTGCCGATTATTGGACAAACGAACGTCGAAGGGCTGTTCATTGCAACGGGACACTATCGCAACGGAATGCTCCTCGCGCCCGTGACGGCGAAATATCTGGCCGAGTGGATTGCAACGGGGAAACCTTCGGCGTGGTTCGAGTCATTCAGCCCACTGCGATTCGCAGCGACACGCAACGCGTTTACGGCGGGTGAGGGCCGAAAAAGGGCCACTTTTAGAAAGGGCTTAAACTAGACAGACCTGTCAGTTTGGTTGCTCAAAGAGTTAACAATAAAGTAGATTACAACACTAGTGACGAATCGTGCGGCGTTTCCGAAATTCGAGATGCAGGATCTTCGACGCCACAACCGGCCTCAGGTCTGAAGCCCACCAGAAACGAGACGCGTAACGGCGAGGACGAATCCCCGCCCCGCCGAAGCGCGAATGCGAACCGCCCATTCGTGAATACCTCATGTCAGCGAGCCAAATACGCTGGCGGGACATGAGCTACAAAGGCACGCGTAACCTAGTAAGGGATTATGCCAGCGCGGCGCTGCGGTTCGCGATTCGGCGGGCCAGCGAGCGTCGATGATTGCCCAGGACTTGTGAAGTTCGCTTTGCTCGAAAGCAAATAAAGCGGGCGGTTCGTCATGACATCCAAAGTGGTGCCGCGCGGCAGTTCCGCTTCCGGGCCGCGTGTGAGAAGGACCGCAAGAAGGCCCGCTGCCGCACCGGCTCCAGCGCCAATTCCCGCGCCTCTTGCGCTCTGGCCCACAATCCCGCCGATGCCCGCGCCAGCCGCTGTTGTCTCCAGAACGGTTCCAGCATCGCCGGCCTTGTTCGAATCGCCCTTGATCGTACCTTCCTTGCCGATTGACTCGTTGCCACCCGTGCCAGCACCGGTCGGCGACGCATTGAAGCTGGCTTGGTAGCCATTTGGGAGAATCAAATTGTCGAGCTTGATTTTAATTTCACCGCGCCCATGAATGCGTCCGGGACGCTTCGCTTCCGTCACTTCACCGCTGACGTACGAACCCGCGGGAATCAGAATGCGGCTATCGATCACAATGGGAAAAAGTGTTTCGAGATACACGGGATCGCCGGGCTGCGCGCTGCGCGTGGAAATGGCGTTGTGAAGTACAAGGGGAAGGCGCGTCCCGGAAGGCACCTCGAAATATTTTGGCAAGGGCGCTACCGCTGCGGGAGATGCGGCCGTAGATGAAAGTTGAGCGGGCGATGCGTTCGCAGGGGCGGCCGGATGCGCTTGACCTGGTGCATTTGCAGGAGTAGCAGACTGCGCAGCCGTCGCCGGGGGATTCGCGGATTGCGCATACAATACGGGAGCAATCGCCAGTGCAACAATGAGCAACGCGGCAGTATCCACCAAACGCAGTTTCATCGAGGCCACCTCCACCGGAAATTCTCACTATCCGATGCTGTGCTTTACGCTCAGGATGCCCCCGATGGCGCGCTTGTGTCAATTGTCATAGGTTCGGAGTCGCACTCAATCCATACCTGTAACCATTGCTAATAGACCGACGGGAATAATGATTGGCGAGAGCACGATCACGGCAACGGTGATTCCAATGCCTCTCAGGATTTTGAAGGCAAGCGAATGGGCTGGCGCCTCGAGTTTCGCGACGTCCGCGTACGCGATCTCTTTCTCCTTTCCTGTGTTTTTGTCCTTGAGCACGAAGCTTTCCTTTTCGATTTGTATCAGCACGCCGTCAACGGACTGGTGATCCTTGAGTTGTACCTTCACGCGGGTGTGACCGTTTGCTTTCAACCGCGACACCTGCACTTCGACCCACTTGCCTCGCGCGCCGACTTGAATGTCGATGTTCGCCGGAGGCTTGGCATTGGCGTCGCGCGGAGTCGCCTGCGTTGGCCGAGGCACCGAGGAAGTCGCAGGCGGCGCATCCGCCTGCTGCGCGCTTGCAGTTACGACAAAGAAAACGGCGAGGGCGAGGACTGCGGCGATTCGCTTCATGGGTTGTCCTTTCGCGAGCTACGGAATTAGAACCGACATTGTCGGAGTAGCACGGCGATGGCCATGAAGGCTTGAGCTTCGTAGCTCTACAGAAAACCGGTTATCTGACGACACGCGCACGACTTAATCAGGCGAAAACAAAGGCGAGTGCGGAATTGGCCGCAGGACTTTCCTGACATGTGATGTCAAATTCTGGCGGGAGACCGTTCGACGCAATCCAGCGTTTGACTCGCGCGGCAGCGGCGCTTACGCTGTCATCTGAACGCGAAATGAGGAGGACGGGATGGCGGATTTGGCGTTGGTGTACGGCATGAGGCTTTTTCCCGCGAC
>DATGJE010000237.1:0-30715 GCA_035295305.1 Candidatus Acidiferrales bacterium
GAGAGGCGTGATGTCCTCCCATTTTTCGCGCGCGGCCGGGTCGGAAATGAGAACTTTTCGTAAATCCGCGGGCACGCTGTGTACCGGGCCGGCGGAGATCGCTTTGTTGGTCATTTTCCTGGTTACCGCACTCATTCTACATCGTCACGCGATTTGGAAGTCAACGAACCGTCTCCCTAAACGAAAAAAGCCGCCCAAGGCGGCCTTGCAAGTCTCTTGCGCGAATTGTTTGGCTGGCTTAGCAGCCGAGGAGAGATGTATACCAGAGAGTTAACAAGAAGTCAAGGAAAAAACCCTCACAGTCAGGTTGCTAGGCTTCGAACTTTTCGCTTCTAGATAGTTCGAACATCTGGTAGACTTCGAACGCATTAGAACAGGAGAGTTCGAAGATGTCAATTCAAGCTGTCCGCGTGAATGAACCCGAGCAGGTTCGCAAGATCATCTGGACGAAGGAAGATCAATTCGCAGACATTAAGGCTATTGAAGCAAAGCCGAGCAAATTAACCGAAGATATTTCGGCATTCGCCAATGCGGACGGCGGTGAGCTTTACATTGGAATTGACCAAGATAAGAGCGGGCCGCAAGAAAAAAGAACGTGGCGTGGGTTCGCCGATCAAGAAGCCGCGAATGGATTCTTGCAGTGTTTCGTTAACTATTTTCCGCTGGGTTCTGAATTTCAGTACGAGTTTATTGCAAGTGATTTTCCGGGACTCTTGCTTCATGTCATCGTGAACAAGACAATTGGGGTAACGCTTGCCTCCAACAATATTCCGTATCTGCGTCGCGGTGCCGAGAGCCTTCCTCAGAATACTACTGATCTCAGGAAGCGGTTGGAGTACTCGAAGGGCGTTCACTCCTTTGAGGGCGATTTGACAAATGCAGGCAAGTTGCTTGTAACAGAATCTGAAGTCATAAAGGAATTCATTCGCGATGTTGTACCGAGCGCACAGCCGGAGGAGTATCTGCGAAAGCAGTCTCTGATAAAAGAAGAGAAAGTTACGGTAGCAGCCGCGCTGTTGTTCGCGGATGAACCGCAGGCGATTCTTCCAAAACATTGTGGCATCAAGGTGTATCGTTACAAAACTACATCAACGCAAGGCTTTCGGGATGCAGAAGCATTTATTCCTAAAACAGTAGAAGGCTGTCTCTACAAGCAAATCCACGCGGCCGTAAATCTAACAAAAGAAGTTGTGGATGCTATTCCGACAATGGGTAGTGAAAAAGATTTTGGAAAGGTCGAGTATCCCCAGCGAACGCTTCACGAGTTCATTGCGAACGCGGTTATCCATCGGGATTATAACCTTAAGGATGACATACACATTCGCATTTTCGACAATCGAATTGAGTTTCAAAGTCCTGGTAGGCTTCCAGCGAATATGACGGTTAGAAACCTGACGACGCAAAGGGCTGCTCGTAATGGTGCAATTCAAAGGATTCTTAACAAATTCATTCCGCCAGCAAATAGAGACATCGGAGAAGGCATTAAAACGGCGACAGAAGCCATGACAAAGAAGGGACTAGAAAAACCGTCGTTTGCCGAGGACGGGAATTCTTTTGTGGTCACGATTAAGCATGAAAAACGGGCGACCGCTGAACTGGCGATCATGGAATATTTAGAAAGCCATGAGACCGTCAACAACAAGCAGGCAAGGGAAATCACCTTCATCCATGAGGATTGGAAAGTAAAGAGTATTTTTCGCCGGATGGAAAAAAACAAGATGATAAAGCAAGTGGAAGGCACCGTAACGAGTCAAATCAAATACAGAAAATGGAGAAAAGAAGATGAACTCCAAGGACAATTGCAGCTAAAACCGTCAGAGTAATCTCACTTTGTTCCATCGGGCCTTGGCTGCTGCGCTGGCAATTTTGCGGCGCTGTTCGGTAGCTAGTCGTTCGGCTCTCGCCTTATCTCCCGTCATACCTCCATAGGTCTTTTTGAACGCGTGCCGTCAAAGACGAAAGCCGCAGAACTTCGGAGGGCGAAGCTCTGCGCTACAAAGGCAACAGCGTTGAGGCGCAGCGGCCCGATAAATCCGGTCGGGCCGTACAAAGGTCAACAGCGCGAAAAAACGCGACTCGGGGAGTCGCGCCCTTCCTGCGTCAGGGCAAGCGGGCGCAGCAAGCAGCGCCCCTACGAGAGCAACAGCAGATTCCTCACACCGTTCGCCAAACGGAAGGCGAACGGGTTCCCTTCGCCACTCCACTCAGGGCAGGCGGAATGACAATCAAAGGCGAAAGCCGCAGACGAAAGCCGCAGAACTTCAGAGGGCGAAGCTCTGCGCTACAAAGGCAACAGCAGATTCCCTGCCCGTGGCAGGCAGGCTCACGCAGCCAAAGTGCGGCCGGCTCCCTTCGCCAAGACACTCAGGGCAGGCGGAATGACAATCAAAAAAGAAAGCTGCGTGCTAACATCGAGCGGTTGTATTTTGCGCGGAGCAGCGGATTTATTCGCATACGCGGAACGCGACTCGGGGAGTCGCGCGCGGCGCAGCAAGCAGCGCCCCTACAAAAGAGCAAAAGCAGATCCCTCGGACCGTCTCCTAAGGGACGGAGCCGGCCTCGGGATGACAACAACTTGAGGGTGCGGGGACGCGACTCGGGAGTCGCGCCCTTCCTGCGTCAGGGCAAGCGGGCGCAGCCCTTCGTGACTCAGGGTAAACAAGCCCGCCTAGGCGGGCAGGCAGCGGCCCTACAAAAAAGCAAAAGCAGATCCCTCGGACCGTCTCCTGAGAGACGGAGCCGGCCTCGGGATGACAACAACTTGAGGGTGCGTGGAACGCGACTCGGGAGTCGCGTCCTTCCTGCGTCAGGGCAAGCGGGCGCAGCCCTTCGTGACTCAGGGTAAACAAGCCCGCCTAGGCGGGCAGCGCCCCTACGAAATGCGAACAGCAGGTCCCTCGGACCGTCTCCTGAGAGACGACAACAGCAGATTCCTCACACGGCCGAAGTGCGGCCGGTTCCCTTCGCCACTCCACTCAGGGCAGGCGGAATGACAATCAAAAAAGAAAGCCGCGTGCTAACATCGGGCGTTTATACGATTAGCGCGACGGGAGCTTATGCAAACGGGAATTATTGGATTGCCGCAGGTTGGGAAGACTAGTTTGTTCCGGATTTTGACGGGCGTGCGCGTGGATGCGAAGACGCAGCCGGGGCAGATGCACGTGGGAATCGCGCGCGTGCCGGATGCGCGCATTGTGAAACTTGCCGAATTATTCAAGCCAAAGAAAATCACCTATGCGACCGTCGAATACGTGGACATTGGCGGCTTGCAGAAAGACCGCGCAAAGGATTCGGCGTCGCTCGTGCCGTTGCGCGAAGCGGACGCGCTGATGCATGTCGTGCGCCTCTTCGAGGATCCATCGATGCCGCATCCGGCGGGCTCGCTCGACGCGCTGCGCGATATCGAGAGCGTTGAAATCGAGCTGATGCTGAACGATTTGGAGCAGGCAACGAAGCGTCTCGAGCGCGTCGAAAAAGACTTGAAAAAGAAGAAAGACCCGCTTGTAGAAGCCGAAAAAAACGTGCTCGACCGTTGCATCAAAGCGCTCGAATCGGAAACGCCGCTGCGCGAACTCGATTTCAAGCCGGACGAGCTGAAAATCGTGAACGGTTTCATGTTCGTGTCGCGCAAACCGATGCTCTTCGCGCTGAATCTGGGCGACGACGAAGCGGCGGACATGCAAGGCGCGGTGGCGCGGCACAATTTGTCGAAGCTCGCGGGAAAGACGCGGACGGCCGTCGTGGCATTTTGCGGCAAAGTGGAATCGGAGCTGGTCGATTTGAGCGACGCCGAAGCGAAAGAGTTGACGAGCGCGTACGGCCTCACCGAGCCCGGACGCGACCGCCTGCTCCGCGCAAGCTACGAATTGCTGGGCCTGATTTCGTTTCTGACATGCGGCGAGCCCGAATGCCGCGCGTGGACGATTCCGCGCGGAACTTCCGCCGTGAAAGCGGCGGGCGCGATTCACAGCGACATCGAAGCGCATTTCATCAAGGCGGAAGTAGTTCGTTGGGAAGAATTGCTGGCGGCGGGGAGTTGGGCTGCGGCCCGCGAACGTGCGCAGGTGCGCCTGGAGGGCAGAGATTACATTGTGGAGGACGGCGACGTTATCCTTTTCCGCCATTCTGGTTGAAGCGCCGTTTCGCGCAACTGCGGCTCGAATTGCGTTCGCGCTGTCGCTGGGTGTGCTCGCGGGAGGCGCCGATCTTGTCGGGGGATTCTTCGTCATACGGCGGCAGTGGTCGCGCGAATACCTGAAATATTTCATCGCGCTGGGCGCGGGGTTCATGCTCGCGGTCGCGCTGCTCGAGATGGTCCCGGAGTCGCTGCGCCTCGCTTCCATCCAGCCGTATGCGATTTATCCTCGCGACATTGGCCTCACCACCGAGGCCGCCGAAGTTCTGTTGCTGGTGCTCGCCGGATACTTGCTGGTGCATTTTTTTGAACATACGCTCGCGCCGCATTTCCATTTTGGCGAAGAGACGCACATGGAAGCGATGACCGCCATGCACGTGGGTTATGCGGCGGTTCTGGGACTCGCGATTCATACGTTTTTTGACGGCGTGGCGATCTCTTCAGGATTGCTTGTATCGCGCTCTCTGGGGCTTCTCATTTTCGTGGCGATTTTTTTGCACAAGATTCCGGAAGGATTTACGGTTGCTTCCTTGATGCTGGCAAGCGGGCAAGGGAAGCGCAGGGCGTTTCTTTCTTCCGCCGTGTTGGGCGCGGCCACTCTCGTGGGCGTCGCGTTGATGCTCGTATGGCGCGCGCATGTCGGCATCGCGCTGCCAGTTTCGGCGGGCGTCACGCTGTATGTGGCCGCGTCAGACCTGATTCCCGAGGTGAATCACGAGCCCGGCGCGAAAATGGCTTTGCTGGTGTTCTTGGGCGTGGCCATCATGCTGGCCCTGAAACTCGCCTTCCAGGTCTAGCTCCGGCGGCTTTCGAGCTGATAGTAAAACCAATGCAATCAGCGGTTTGGAAGTCGCTTAGGCTTGATGCTATCCGCCTAGGCACGCGGTTTCGTCCCGCAACTTTAACCCCTTGTAGGTGTTAGATACAATGTGGAGGCTATGGCCAGATCCGACGTCCAACTGATGCTGGACGTAAAGGCGGGGGACGAACTGTCCTTCGAGATGCTGTTGCACAAGTATCGCAAGCCGCTGGTCAATTTCCTCTGCCGCATGGTGCGCGATCAGGCCGCCGCGGAGGATTTGGCGCAGGAAGTTTTCTTCCGCGTCTACCGCGCGCGCAAGGAATATTCGCCGAGCGCCAAGTTCACCACATGGCTTTTCCGCATCGCGACGAACCTGGCGCTGAACGCCATCCGCGATGGCCGTTACAGGCAAATGCAAATTTCGATCGACGCGCCCGTGGCCGAGGACGAACCGGCGTTTCAACTTCCATCGCGGGAAGCGCGCGCCGACGACAGGCTGATCGAGCGCGAGCGCAATCAAATGATTCGCGGCGCCATTTTGACGCTCCCGGAGAAGCAGCGGGCGGCAGTGGTGCTGCACAAGTATCACGATATGGATTACGCGGAGATTGGAAAAATTCTGGGCTGTTCGGAGAGCGCGCTAAAATCGCTGCTCTTCCGCGCCTACGAAACCTTGCGGGTGCAATTGGCGTTGCTGGTGGCAAGACCAGCGGCGCAGCCCGCGGGGGAGGGGAAACGACATGAGCTGTGAAAAAATCTCGAATGCATTGATTGCTTATCTCGATGGACGCGCCAGCAGTGACGAGCGCTTCGTGGTCGAAGCTCATCTGAAGTTGTGCGCCGCGTGCCAGGAGCGCGCCGAAGAATTCCGCCGGCTCTGGCAGGTGATGGCCGAAGTTCCGTCGGTCGAGCCGTCGCCGGCATTTGATGCGCGGCTGCGGCAGCGTATCGCCGACGCGCCCAAGCCCAAATTCTGGGGCTGGATGATACCCGCGCCGCGATTTGCTCTTTCTGTTGCGCTGCTTGTGGCGTTGTCCGTATGGGTCGGCGGGCGCCAACCGCGTTCCGTGAACCCGCAAAACACTGCGGCGAACAGCGAAGAGCAGTTCCGCATGATCAAGGATCTGGGTGTACTCGAAAACTACGACGTGCTCAGCAACTTCGACGCGCTTTCGGATTTGCCTGCGTCAACGCAGCCTGCGCAGGATCAGCGGCAGAATCCACCAAATGATTCCCCGGGTTCCGGGAGCGGCGCTTAATCGCGATTTGTGATGCGTAGATTTGTACAACTCGGCTCCGGGCTGGCAGCGCTGCTGCTTGCGGTGAGTCTCGCTTGCGCGGCGCCTCCGCAGAGAGCATTTCTCGGCGCACGCGGCCAAGGCCCACGCGCGCAGCGGCAGGCACAGAGGCAAGCTATCCGTGAGCAGCAAAGGGCTCAAAAACAGGCGCAAAAACAGCAGGGCAAGCCGAATGCCCGCGCACTGATGGGTTTGCCGCCAAAATGGGTCGAGAATCTGCGCGATCGTTCGCCGGAAGAGCAAGAGCGTTTCATGCGCAACAACGCCCGATTCCGCAGTCTTCCACCAGAACGGCAAGAGCAGATTCGCCGCAACCTCGAGCGCTGGAATCAATTGACGCCGCAGCAGCGAGAGGCGATGCGTAACCGTGAACTCACGCTCGAGCGTATGACGCCCGCAGAACGCCAGGAAGTCGTCAATGATCTTGCGCCGCGCTGGAAGAATCTGCCACAGGACCGCAAGCAAATTCTGACCGGCAGGCTCCGCGTTCTCGGCGGGATGAGTCCGGAAGAGCGTCAGCAAAAGCTGCAAGACCCGCAGTTCATGCAAGGTCTCGATCCGAACGAGCAGGATTTGCTGCGCAAACTCAGCAATCTCCGTCTTGGCCCCAACCCCGGGCAATAGTTGTTCCGTTCTGGCACGCCTTTCGTCCGCTTTTCCTTTTTCGTTTATCGTTAGAACACATTCGCATTCTCTCCGCGCAAGCGCGCGCCTAGTCCTAGTGCGCGTTTCCGAGCCAATACACCATATGTAGCGATACGTGGCGCTACTTGGCGAAGCGCGAGCGAAGAAATTTTCTTGTGCAGCGAAAAAATTATTTTACTTTTTCGCGCAATTCCTCTTGACAAGAAGTACAGCGTGACTAGAATCGGGGCACAAAGTGGTAGAAAGTGGTAAGAAGTGGTTAGGGCGAAATGAGCACCGGAATCGCGAACATCGCGCCAAGCAAGGTCTGGAATGCTGCGGGGAAGCTATCTAGCAACAGTCGACGAAAAGGGACGGGTGAAAATTCCCGCCGACTTTTTGGCCGAACTGCGCCGGCACGGCAAGCGCTTCTACGTGACCAGCGAGAACGGCGACTGCGCCAAAATCTATCCCATGAAAGTGTGGGACGAGATCGAACGCAAGCTCGCCAAACTTTCCTCTCACAACCAGGCCAAGCAGAAATTCTTGACGCGAACGAATTACTTCGGGCAAGTGGTGGAGCTTGACGGGCAAGGGCGGATTTTAATTCCGCCAGTTCTTCGGGACACGGCGCAGATGAAGGGGGAAGTCAGCGTCAACGGGCAACTGATGCACTTGGAAGTTTGGAATCACGCCCGGTTCCTAGAGCAAATGAAGAACAATCCGATCACGGCCGAAGATGTGAAGGCACTGGACAATCTAGGCATTTAAGTTTTGAGCGTGCTGCATACGCCGGTTCTGACCGAAGCCATCTTGGAATGGCTCAGGATCAGGCCTGACGGGACCTACGTCGATGCGACGGTGGGAACGGGCGGACACGCTCTGGAAATCGTCCGGCGGCTGACGACGGGTCGGTTAATCGGAATCGACCGCGACCCGCAGGCCCTGGAAGTGGCGCGGGATCGGTTAAAAGAATTTGAAGGAAGGGTGACGCTGGTGCACAGAGAATTCTCGAAGATCGACGAAGTGCTGAGCGGCTTGAAACTCGTCACCGTCAACGGCGTGATCGCCGACTTGGGCGTTTCGAGTTTGGAACTGGACACTCCGGAGCGCGGCTTTTCGTTTCGCTGGCCCGCCGCGCTGGATATGCGCATGAATCCGGAGCAGTCCTTGATGGCTGCTGAAATTGTGAATGAATGGTCAGAAAAAGATCTGGCCAACGTGCTCTACCAGTTTGGCGAAGAGCACGAGTCACGCAAGATCGCCAGGGCGATTGTTCGCGCGCGGCCCATCCGCGACACCGAACACCTGGCAACGGTTGTGGCAGGGGCCCGAAAAGCAAGGGGAAGGCAGAGACTGCATCCCGCGACAAAAACGTTTCTGGCGCTGCGGATAGCGGTGAATCGAGAGATGGAGGAACTCGGGCAGTTTCTTAACCGGACCCCCGCCACTTTGAATTCCGGAGCGAGATGGGCGATTTTGAGCTACCACTCGCTCGAGGATCGCATGGTCAAGCGCGCCTTTCAGCAGCTCGCGCGCACCGGCGATTTCAAAATCCTCACCAAGAAGGTCGTCCAGCCCAGTGAAGCGGAAATTCAGAGGAACCCGCGTGCGCGAAGTGCGAAATTGCGCGTGATGGAAAAACGAGCGCCGGAAGATCGCACTCCGGGGCCGGACGAATTCGAGTGGGAAGCGTCATGACCGAATTTTATACCAGCAAGCATATCGATAATTCTCGCCTGGTGCGACAATCGGCGCCGCGGCGGCTGCGCGAATTTGCGCGCAAAATGGTTTGGGGAGCGGTGCTGGCTTCGTGCTGCCTGCTCTACACCTGGCAACATTTCGAAGACATTCAATTGCGCTACCAGCTTGAAGACATCCAAGCGCGGCACACGCAGGCGGTGGAATTGAACCAGCAACTCCACCTCGAAGCCGCGTCGCTCAGCTCGCCCATGCGCATTGACGCAATTGCGCGGCAGCAGCTTGGCATGACGGTCTCTGCGCCGGCGCAGTACGTGCCTGCGGCAGACGCGCCGCGCACCGCCTTTTTGGCGCAGCGCGGTTTTACGCAGTCCGTTCAGCCGTGAGCTGCCACGAAAAAAGTCTGGCGTGCATTCGAGGCTTCGAGCAACCCGCCATGAATCGGCGTGGGTAGTGGACCGCCGCGTTGCGGGATGAACCAGTGTCAGGATTCACGCCGGAGCCCATGGTGCAAAGCAGTTCTCGTCTGCGTCTACTCGTAATTTTTGGACTCGCAGTCGTCTGGATGGTCGCCGTACTCGCCCGCGTCAGCTACCTGCAATTATTCCGCTACCGCGAATACCTCGAACGCGCAAACAACCAGCAGGAACGCATCATCGAAATCAGCCCCATGCGTGGCGTGATTTACGACCGCAATGGCCGCGAGTTGGCCATGAGCATTCCGGTGGATTCGTGTTTCGCGAATCCCGACGAGATCAGCGATCCCGCAATGGTCGCGCGACTCCTCTCGCATGTGCTGGGAATCTCCGCGGAAGAAATCCAGCAGAAGCTGACGCAGTCGCGTTCCTTCGCGTGGATTGCGCGCAAGATCACGCCTCAGCAGGCCGCGCGCATTCAAGCCCTTAATTTGCGGGGGATTTATTTTCAGAAGGAAAACAAGCGCTTCTACCCGGAGCGCACGCTAGCCTCCAGCGTCCTCGGCTATGTGGATATGGACGAGCACGGGCTCGCCGGCGTCGAATATTCGCTCGACAAATTGATTCGCGGCCGGCCCAGCCGCATGCTTGTGTTCGCAGACGCGCGGCGCCGATGGTTTGACCACAGCGAAGCCTCGGTCGACAAAGGCGACAACGTCGTTTTGACGATCGACGAAACGATTCAGTACATCGCCGAGAAAGCGTTAGCCGCTGGAATTACCAGAACGCACGCGAAGGGCGGCTCGGTCGTCGTGCAAGATCCAAATACGGGGCAGCTGCTTGCCGTCGCGAATTGGCCCGCGTTTGATTCGAACGATGCAGGCTCCTATCCTCCCGAAATTCGCGTGGACCGCGCCGTATCGGACGCTTACGAACCCGGTTCGATTTTCAAGACAATTTTATTTTCTTCCGCGCTTCAGGAAGGCGTCGCGCAGCCAAGCGACGTGGTGGATTGCCAGATGGGCTCGATCGTCGTCGCGGGGCGTCTGATTCACGACTGGCATCCGTTTGGTTTGCTTACGGTCGAGCAAGTTCTTGTTCATTCCAGCGACGTGGGTTCGATAAAACTCGCCCTGCGCCTCGGAGCGCCCAAGTATTACGATTACATACGCAGCTTCGGTTTCGGCCGGTTGACGGGAATCAAATTGCCCGGCGAAAACCGCGGCCTTTTGCGTCCGCTTGATGAATGGACCGCAAGCTCGATAGGCTCCATCGCGATTGGGCAGGAAATCAGCGTCACGCCCGTGCAGATGATTTCGGCGGAGTCTGCGATTGCGAACGGCGGAACGCTGCGTCGTCCGCAGATCGTCCGCGAAGTGCTCCACGGCAATCAGATGGTTGTGCAGGGAGATCCCAGTCCGCGCCGCGTGATTGATGAACAAACAGCCGCGACCGTGCGCGAAATAATGGAACAAGTGGTGCTCGTCGGAACGGGAGTGCCCGCGCAGCCCTTTGGATACACAGCTGCCGGAAAAACGGGCACGGCGCAGAAAATCGATCCGGCCACCGGCCGCTATTCGAAGACAAATTACAACGCTTCCTTCATAGGCTATGCGCCCGTGAATAATCCCGTGGTAACGATTCTTGTGAATCTCGACTCTCCAGTTGGCGGCCATGAGGGCGGCCCGACCGCGGGCCCTGTCTTCAAAGAGGTCGCCGAGCAAGTGCTCTCGTACATGAACGTGCCTCACGACATGCCGGAGCTGCCCAATTTGGAGAAAGCGTCGCTGCGACAGCGAACGCGGCAGCCTTCCTTCGGCACACAATTCGACGCCAGCTTCGCAAAGAAAGCGAAACGAGCGGCTGAGTCGATGCCGCTGCCCGCCGCCAGTATCGCCACTGTTCCGGAATCATCGACGGTCGCCATCGCGGAAGGGCAAACCGTCACCGTGCCAAAACTCATCGGCCAGAGCGTTCGCGGAGTCACAGAAGCGTGTTCGCACCTTGGTCTGCTGCCAATTTTGGTTGGCGATGGAATTGCTCTTGATCAAAGTCCGGATGCGGGGACAAAGGTTCTGCCGGGAACGAAAGTGATGGTGCATTTTGGGCGCAGCAGTGACGCGGCAACGGGCGCCGCTGGCGGCAGCAACTAACACAAGGGTGTAGCCGCATCCAAAGGAATGGAATGAATTTGAAGTCACGGCGCGGAGGACAGGTTCTGATTGAATCGGAAATGAATCTCAAGGAATTATTTTCGGACGCTGAGATTGGCGCGGTGAGCGGCGCGGTTGACGCAGACATTCGTGCTGTCGCTTACGACAGTCGCAAAGTCGCGCCCGGCGCTTTGTTTTTCGCGCTCCAGGGCGAAAAGGAGGACGGCAATCGTTACGTCCCGGATGCTCTGAAGCGCGGCGCCATTGCTGTTGCCAGCGAGCAGAAACGTCCAGGTGGAATCGCGGAAAATATCGCATGGGTCGAAATTCTGCAGGGAGCGCAGCGCCGCGTGCTTGCGACTGTTAGCGCGAAATTTTACGGCCAGCCCGCCAATGCTTTGCAACTTGCGGGCGTAACGGGAACGAACGGAAAAACGACGACGACCTATCTGATCGATTCGATCCTGCGCGCCGCGGGAAAGAAAACCGGCCTCATTGGCACGATCGGTTATCGCACGCCGCGTGCCAGCCGCGACGCGATCAACACCACGCCCGAGTCGCTCGATCTCCAGCAAATGTTCGCGGAGATACGCGACGAAGGCGGCTCCGCCGTCGTGATGGAGACAAGTTCGCACGCGCTGGCCATGGACCGTTTGTGGGGATGCCATTTCGCCGCAGCGGTGTTCACGAATCTCACGCGCGACCATCTCGATTATCACAAAACTTTCGAGGAATACTTTGCCGCCAAGCGCCGCCTGTTGGAAGGTACGGGCGCGGGCCCTGCGGATGTCGCTATCGTGAACACGGATGATCCTTACGGGCACCAACTCGAAGGCTTGGCCGCGCGGACGTTGACCTATGGCTTGAAAAACGGCGCGCAAATCACCACGAAGAAATACCAGCTCGCGTTTTCCGGACTCGAATTCACGGCGCAAACGCCGGCTGGGAAAATCGAAGTGCAATCGAAGCTTGTCGGCAAAATAAACGTTTACAACATTCTGGCGGCGATTGGCGCGGGCATCGCGCTGGAAATCCGCAATGCGGCGATTGAGCGCGGAATCCGCGAACTCGAAAGCGTTCCTGGCCGATTCGAGCGCATCGCGGAGGGCCAGCCGTTCCTGGTGATTGTCGATTACGCGCACACGGACGACGCGCTCCGCAATTTAATCTCAACCGCGCGCGAATTGTGCCCCGAGAATCGCATCATCACTGTGTTTGGCGCGGGCGGCGACCGCGACCGCACCAAGCGCCCGCTAATGGGCGAAGCGGCCGGAAACTTGAGCGATGTGGTCGTGCTCACCAGCGACAATCCGCGCAGCGAAGACCCGCTGCGAATTATCAACGACGTGCTCGTCGGCTTGCAGAAAACAGGCAAAAAATATCGCGTCGAAGAGGACCGCGGCAAAGCCGTCGAAATCGCTCTCGATGAAGCGCAGCCGGGAGACATCGTGCTCCTCGCCGGTAAAGGCCACGAGACGTATCAAGTTTTGAAGGAAGGAACGATCGACTTTGATGATCGTCGAGTCGCGCGGCAAAAACTTCGCAATCGCGGCTACGGAAGCATGAAGAACTAGCTGCGGGACGCGCCAAGAAACGGATTGGCACCAGAGTTGCACTTGGAGTAGCGAGTTCAGATTTGGCAAGTAATTGATAGCGGCACGGAAGCGTGACGCCCAGCTCGCTGGAGAGACAATGCGGTGGACCGTGGCAGACGTGGCCGGCGCTCTGGGTGTCGCAGCGCCGACCGGGGCGAATTCTGTGGCCCGGCTGGCCGGCGTGTCGATTGACTCCCGCAGCGTCAAGCCTGGAGAACTATTCGTCGCGATCCGCGGACCGCGTCACGATGGACACATTTTCGTGGCTGCGGCGCTCGCACAAGGAGCAGCGGCCGCTGTTGTCGACCGCAGCCGCCTGTCCGAATATCCAGACGAAATTCAGGGACGGCTCTTGGCCGTCGACGATACGCTGCGTGCCCTGCAGGAATTGGCGCGAAGCTATTGCGACGCGTGGCGCAACGCGAAGCCGGGCCGCCGAGTCGCTGCGGTCACTGGCTCTGCGGGTAAAACGACAACCAAGGAAATTCTTGCGGCATTACTCGCCGCGCGGTTCCGTGTTTTGAAATCCGAGGGCAATCTGAACAACGAGTATGGTCTGCCGCTCACGCTTTTTCGTCTGGACGACGAGCACGACGCCGCTGTCGTCGAGCTCGGAATGTCGCATCGTGGCGAACTCGCGCGACTGGCGGAAATTGCCCGGCCCGATGTCGGCGTGGTGACCAACGTCGCGCCTGTGCATTTGGAATTTTTTTCCTCCGTGGACGAAATTGCATTGGCGAAGCGCGAATTGATCGAGGGGCTCGGCGGTTCCGAGCCCGTTGCAGTGCTCAACGCGGACGACGCGCGCGTTTCGCGCTTTGCCGATGGCTTTCGCGGCCGTGCGATTTATTTTGGCCTCTCCGAAAACGCCGAATTTCGCGCGGAACATATCGAAGACCGCGGCATGGAAGGTTCTACATTTGATTTCGAGAGCCCGAACGAGCTTGGACGTTTGCGCTTGCCGCTCGCCGGCCGGCACAACGTATTGAACGCGCTTGCAGCGCTTGCGGCTGCGAGCGAATGGGGCATTGGACTTGCGGACGCGAAGGAAGTTTTTACGGCGCTGCGTCCCGCGTCCATGCGCGGCGAGTTCCTGAAATTCGCCGCTGGATTTGCCGTGATCAACGATTGCTACAACTCGAACCCCGTCGCTCTTGAACGCATGATCGATCTGCTTTGCTCCGTGCCCGGATATCGCCGCCGCATCCTTGTCGCCGGAGCGTGGCGCGAAATTGGCCGGTCGTCACCGGATCTTCATCAGGCCGGCGGAAAATACGCGGCTGGCAAAAAATCAATTGCGTGGATTTTCGGCGTTGCGGGCGACGCAAAGGAATTCGTGCGCGGTGCAATTGACGCGGGACACGCCGCCGAGCAAACGGGATTTTTCGTATCGTCGGACGAAGCCGCGAAATTTCTGGCCGAGTTTGTCGCGCCGGGCGATTTGCTACTTGTGAAGGGCTCGCGCGGAGTGCACATGGAAGTGATTGCCGAAGCGCTGCGCGCAAAATTCCCTCTGACTGAGAGTGTTGATACGGAAGCGGCATCGACGGCCCACGAGAGGCGCGGCTGAAATGCTCTACTACCTTTTCGTCACCGTGCTGCGCCCGCACTTCAGTCCGCTGAATGTGTTTCGCTACATCACCGTGCGCACGGCGCTGGCCAGTCTGACAGCGCTTTTTTTGACGCTGGTGTTCGGTCCGTGGACGATTCGCCGCCTCCGCGAGATGCAGATCGGGCAGTTCATTCGCGCCGAAGGCCCCGAGCGCCATCAGGCCAAGGCTGGCACGCCAACCATGGGCGGCGTGTTGATTGTCGCGGCCATTGTAGTGCCCACGCTTCTCTGGGCCGACCTGCACAGCCCGTACGCGCTGCTCGCGATGGGCGCGACGGTGGCATTTGCCGCGATTGGGTTCGCGGATGACTACAACAAGGTGGTGCGCAAACGCAGCATGGGTCTGAGTGCGAAAACAAAGTTTTTCTATCAGGTGCTCACTTGCATCGGAGTGGGCGCGGTGCTGCTAGCGTTGCAGCAGCGTGGCGCATACTCCACGGAACTCAGCGTGCCTTTCATAAAGGAACTGCACCCGAATCTTGTTTCGCAATCGCTCCTGCTGAAAGCGTACTTTTGGCCGCTGGCGTTTGTACCGTTCGTCGTTTTTTTGATCTTCGTGATTGTCGGCTCATCGAATGCCGTGAATCTCACAGACGGCTTGGACGGTCTCGCCATCGGCTGTGTCGTTGTTGCCGCGGGAGCCCTCACCGTCCTCACATATCTCTCCAGCCACGCGCGCTTCGCCGAGTATCTTGACATTCAAAGAATTCCCCAAGTCGGCGAGCTGACGATTTTCTGCGGCTCGGTTGTGGGCGCGTCGCTCGGCTTTCTTTGGTACAACGCTCATCCCGCAGAACTGTTTATGGGTGACGTTGGTTCGCTCGCGCTGGGCGGAGTGATTGGGGTAACAGCTGTCATCATCAAACAGGAAATCCTCCTGCTCTTCATCGGCGGAATATTTGTCATCGAAGCGGCTTCCGTGATCATTCAAGTCGCTTCCTTCAAGTTGCGCGGCAAGCGCGTCTTCCGAATGGCCCCGCTGCACCATCATTTCGAGTTGATGGGCTGGAGTGAATCGAAAATCATTGTGCGCTTTTGGATTGCAGCGCTGGTGTTCGCGCTATTTTCTTTGACGACTTTGAAACTGAGGTAACGGCGTGCGATTGGGCGTGGATCTCGAAGGCAAGCGGCTGCTGGTCGTGGGACTGGCGCGTACGGGCATTGTTGTCTCTCTGCTGTGCGCAGCCTACGGTGCGCGCGTCACTGCGACGGATGAAAAACCCGAATCCGCGTTGCCCGAAGTCGCTGCGAAACTGCGCGCCGCCGGCGTCACACTCGAACTCGGGGCGCACAATCCGGAAACGTTCGTCAATCAGGATTTGATTATCGTCAGTCCGGGGGTGTCCGCAAAAATGCCGCCGTTGCAGCTCGCGCGCAATCGCGGCATTCCCGTCTGGAGCGAAATCGAACTCGCTTGGCGCTTGCTGCGCGGCAAACTCGTCGCCATCACCGGCTCGAACGGAAAAACCACCACCACCGCGCTGGTCGGCCACATTCTGCAATCGGCGAAGATTCCTGTGCTCATCGGCGGAAATATCGGAACGCCGCTGCTGGCAAAGGTGGAAGCTTCCAGTGATTCCACCGTCACGGTGGCCGAAGTCAGCAGTTTCCAGCTCGAAACGATTGAGGCATTTCGCCCAGACGTGGGCGTGCTGCTGAATCTCACGCCGGACCATATCGATCGCCACGGCTCCTTCGAGGAATACGCTCGCGCGAAGCAACGCCTGTTTGAAAACATGCTCGACCGCGACGCAGCCGTGTTGAATGCCGATGATCCCGAAGTTGCCCGGCGCAGCCCTGCGCATGGCCAGGTTTTCTGGTTCAGCCGTCAGAAGCGCCTAGCGGCAGGGACGTTCGTACGGGGCGACCAAATCCTTTTCCGCCGCGAGGGCAGCGAAGAAGTGCTGATGCGCCGCGGTGATATTCCTTTGCGGGGCGAGCACAACCTTGAAAATGTTCTCGCGGCTTCAACGGCTGCGATTCTCGCCGGAGCGCCCGTCGGTGCGATTGCCGCGGCTGTTCACACGTTTCCGGGAGTCGAGCATCGCCTCGAATACGTCACGGAAATCAAAGGCGTCGCCTATTACAACGATTCGAAAGCCACAAATGTCGATGCAACGCTGAAGGCAATCGAAGCTTTTCCCGGCTCGCTCTTTGTAATTCTCGGCGGCAAGGACAAGGGCAGCCCGTACGCGCCGCTCCGCGAGCCGTTGCGCGAAAAAGCCAAACGCGTGCTCCTCATCGGCGCCGCGGCGGGCAAAATTCGCGATGAGCTCGAAGGCGCAGTCGCGATGGAATATGCCGGCACGTTGGACCGCGCCATCACTTTGGCGTTCGAGGAAGCGGTTCCCGGCGACACGGTGCTGCTCGCGCCGGCGTGCGCAAGTTTTGATCAGTTCGAGAATTTCGAGCAGCGCGGCCGCGCCTTCAAGGAAATCGTCGCGCGCCTCGCAACGCAACACGCAGCGGAAAATTCAACGAGGAAGGCATAACGCATGCCGCTAAGTTTGCAGCCAGACAGGAAATTATTCATCGTCACGCTGGCTCTCTGCTTCGTCGGCGTGGTGATGGTTTTCAGCGCCTCGGCCGTCACCGCCAAGGAGTTGTACGGCAACGGCTACGTGTTTCTTGAGCGCCAGATTATCTGGCTCGCCGTGGGCCTGTTCGGAATGATCCGTCTGATGAATTTCGATTATCGCAAGCTCCGCGAGCCTCGCGTCATTTACTCCAGCGTCGCGGTGGTTCTGCTGATGCTCATCGGCGTTCTGTTTTTGGATCGTTCGCATGCGACGCATCGCTGGATCCATGCCGGTCCGCTCAGTTTGCAACCTTCGGAATTCGCGAAGCTCGTTGTGATTCTTTACCTCGCGTGGTTCTTGGAATTGCGCCTGCGCCCGGGCGGCTTCGGCGTAAACAATTGGAACCATACTCTGCTGCCCGCGCTCGGACCCGTGATTTTTATTCTCGCGCTGATTCTTCGCGAGCCGGACATGGGCACGTCGTGCATGATTTTCCTGATTGCCCTTGTGATGTTGTACCAGGCAGGCATGTCGATGAAGTACGTTGCCGGCGCGGCTCTGGGAGCGCTCCCCGCCGTTTATCTGCTCATCGTTCACGCGCATTACCGTTACGAGCGCATGCTCGCATTTTTTTCTCCCGGTGCAGACCCGCAAGGCCGCGGTTTTCAGCTGATGCAGTCGTTGATCGCAGTTGGTTCCGGCGGTCTGACGGGCGTCGGCTTGATGGAAAGCAAGCAGAAGCTTTTTTATCTCCCCGAAGCGCACACGGATTTCATCTACGCCGTTTTGTGCGAAGAGCTCGGCTACATCGGAGGAATCGCGGTTGTGATTTTGTTTGGGATTTACGCGTGGCGTGGATTCCGCGCGGCGTTTCGCGCGCCGGACGCGTTTGGCCGCTTGCTGGCACTCGGAATCACCACCCTCGTAGTCGGCCAGGCGCTTGTGAATTTGAGCGTGGTGCTCGGACTGATGCCGACGAAGGGAATCCCGCTGCCTTTTATTAGTTACGGCGGTTCGAGCTTGCTGATTATGTTGCTGGCCACTGGCGTGCTCCTGAATATCAGCCAGCATGCCGAAGCGCTGTGAGAAAACGCAAGTCGCCCTCGGCCAACCTGCTGATCGCTGGCGGCGGAACGGGCGGCCATGTTTTTCCCGCGATTGCCGTCGCGCGTGAATGGTTGCGGCGCGCCGAAATTGCGCCCGGGAAATTTGCAAAGAGGGAAGTCGTGATCGTAGGCACGGAAAAAGGAATGGAAGCCAAATTGGTTCCCGAAGCGGGCTTGCCGCTGGAAACGATTCGTGTCGCCGGCCTCAAGGGCATGCGCGGAATCAAATTCGTGCGCAACGCCGCTCTGCTCGGAGCAGGCTTCTGGGATTCCGCCGCATTTTTACGCCGCCACCATTTCGCGGCGGCGTTTGGCGTCGGAGGATATGCCTCCGGGCCGATGATGTTCCTCGCAGCATCAAGCGGCGTTCCCACGGTGCTGTTCGAGCCGAACCTCGAACCAGGATTCACGAATCGAGTCCTCGCGTGGCTCGCCAAGCGCATCGCCACGGGCTTCGAGGAAACGGCGCGGCGCTTTGGCGCAAAAGCGAAAGTCACTGGCAATCCGGTGCGCAGCGAGTTTTTCGACGCGCCCCGCCGCGAACACAATCCTCCTTTCAATTTGCTCGTCACGGGAGGCAGTCGCGGCGCGCAGCCCATCAATCGCGCCATGATTGGCGCGCTCGAACTTCTCGCTGCGAAAAAAAATCAGCTTTTCGTCGTGCATCAGACCGGTGAACGCGACTATAATGCCGTGCGAGACGCGTATGCGCGCTTCCACTTCAACGCGGAGGTCAGTCCTTTTATCGGGAACATGGCGGACAGGTTCGCGCAGGCCGACCTGATCGTTTGCCGGTCAGGTGCCATCACGGTGGCTGAAATTGCCGCCGCGGGGCGTGCCGCCATCTTCATCCCTTTCGGCGCCGCTACAGACAGTCACCAGCTCCGCAACGCGCAGGCCCTCGAGCAAGCCGGGGCCGCTCGCGTGATTTCGCAGGACGAACTGACGCCACAGCGATTGGCGAATGAAATTTTCTCCCTCCTCCAGCCCGGGAGAATCCAGGAACCCGGTGGAATCCAGGACATGGAACAGCGCGCTCGCGCGCTGGCGCGTCCGCGTGCCGTCGTCGATATCGTGGACATGATCGAGGAGGTTGCTCGCGCATGACAATTCCATTTGGGAATTTTCAGCGCATTCATCTGGTTGGTATCGGCGGCAGCGGCATGAGCGGCATTGCCGAAGTTCTGCTCGCGCTCGGCTACGCAGTCTCTGGCTCGGATCTGAAGGCCTCCGCGACTACGGAGCGTTTGCGCACTCTCGGTTGCAAAATCCTCGATGGCCATGAAGCCGAGCATGTGCGCGGCGCGCAAGTCCTCGTCGTATCTTCGGCGATTCGTCCGGATAATCCGGAAATCATCGAAGCGCGCAAACTGAAAATTCCGGTGATTCCGCGCGCCGAAATGCTCGCGGAACTGATGCGCCTGAAATACGGAATCGCGGTCGCGGGAGCGCACGGCAAAACCACCACCACGTCTCTCGTGGCTTCCGTGCTTGCCGCCGCGGGCCTCGACCCCACATTCGTCGTCGGCGGCCGCGTGAACGCCGCGGGCGCGAATGCGCGCGTCGGGCAGGGCGATTACATGGTCGTGGAAGCGGACGAAAGCGACCGTTCTTTTCTGTTACTCGCTCCAGTCGTCGCCGTCGTCACCACCATCGACCGCGAGCATCTCGATCAGTACGACTCGCTCGAGGAAATTCAATCCGTGTTTCTTGAGTTTGTGAATCGCGTCCCGTTTTATGGTGCCGTCGTTCTTTGTCTTGATGAGCCAAACGTGCAGGCGATTCTTCCCGGCGTGAAACGTCCCATCGTCACCTACGGCACCTCGGGGCAAGCCGATCTCGTGATCAGCGAAGTTGAGCTGGCGGGCCTTGAAAGCCGTTTCCGCCTGACGTATCACGGAGAAGACCTCGGATTTTTCCGCCTGCCTTCGCCGCCGGGAATTCACAATGTCCGCAACGCCGCCGCCGCAGCAGCCGTGGCTCTGCACTTGAACATTCCCGCCGATTTGATTCGTCAGGGATTCGAGAAATTTGCAGGAGTCGGCCGGCGATTCGAAATCAAGGGAACTTTCGGCGGCGTCACGCTGATTGACGATTACGGCCACCATCCCGCCGAAATTCGCGCGACTCTGGAAGCCGCGCGCGGCTGCGGTTACAAGCGTTTGCTGGTCTTGTTTCAGCCGCATCGCTATACGCGAACCAAACATCTCTGGGACGAATTTTGCCGCGCATTCAATCAGGCGGATGTCCTGTTCGTATCTGAAATCTATGCAGCCGGAGAGCCTCCGATGGAAGGCGTCACGGGACAAAAACTCGCCGAGGCCATTTCCGCCGCGGGCCACAAGAACGCGATTTTCACGGGCACATTGCAGAACGGAATCGACGCTGTATTGCACGAAGCGCAGCCCGGCGACGCTGTGCTCGCAATTGGCGCAGGCAACGTCAATCGCTCGCTCGACGAATTGGCTTTCTTGCTTGGCGTCGAGCAGCCGAAGACGCGCGTGACACTGTGATGCGCGAGCCGCTGAGAAATTATTTAGAAGGAAACGCATGAAGCGTTCGGAAAAATTAAAAAGAATCGACGCGGAAACGTATCCGCAGGAATCGCTGGCCGAGGAAGAGCCGCGGTATCTTCGCCGTCAGAAGCCGGTCGAGATCAGGCGCCGAAAATTCGGCAAGAAAGCGTGGAAGACTTATTTCCGCGTTGCGTTCGCGGTTTTCGTCGTGGCTCTTGGAGCTGGCGCGCTTTTTGCTGCGGGAAAGTTTCTGCTGACGTCGCCGCAAATGGCGCTGGCGAGCCCGAGCCTGGTGGAACTTTCCGGAAATCATTTTGTCAGCCGTGCCAGCATTCTTGAGATTTTCGCGGCCGACCGCGGACGCAGCGTGCTGCGCATCCCGTTGGCGAAACGCCGCGCCCAGGTCGAAGAGCTGCCCTGGGTCGAACGCGCTACGGTGCGCCGCGCGTTGCCGAACCGCATTGAAGTCAGTGTGGTGGAGCGCACACCCGTCGCGTTTTTGCGCGAAGGCGCAAATTTGTTTTTGGTGGACGGTGATGGCCAAATTCTCGATCGTCCACTGGAAGGCGATTTTCATTTTCCTGTTGTCACTGGAATTTCATCGGCTATGCCTCGCGAGGAACGCACACGCCGCATGAAGATGATGGTGGATTTTCTGGGAGGCATCCAGCAGGTGCGCGCCGGAGCGCAGGAGTCCGTGAGCGAAATCGATCTCTCGGATGCTGACGATTTGCGAGCGACGCTCGCGGGCTTGCAGGGAGCCCCCGACGCAGTACTCGTGCATTTCGGCAACGGCGGCTTTCACGACAAATTTCAAGTTTTGCTGAACAACATCGGCCAATGGGAAGCTGCGGCGGGCCGCGTGGCGTCGGTCGATCTGCGTTTCGAGCATGAAGTCGTGGTGAACCCGGAAACTTCATCAACATCGTTAGCAGCGCCGAGTCAGCCTGTCGTCGCCAAGCCTGTCGCCGCGAAGCCCCGCGTTGTGAAGCCGATCGTCGCGGAACCGGTCGCGAGTGCAAGATTGGCGGGAGATGCAAAACCAAAACTAAAGCCCGTCGCGCAGCGGCCGATCACACATGCGCCGCGACGGCCCGCGCGGCATCCGAAATCGCATCGGCCTGAGAAACGACGAACGACACGCTGAAACTGTAGCGCGCGACGAAAAAGGATTAAGGGAGCAGCCGTTTGGGGAAAAAGGATCGCTATGTTGTGGGGCTCGACATCGGCAGTACAAAAACCTGCGCACTCGTCGGCGAAATTGAGGAAGATGGCGGCGCTGTGAAATTCGCGGCGCTGGGCGCGGCGGAATCGAAAGGTTGGCGCAAAGGGCAGATCGTGAATCTCGAACTCGCGGTGAGTTCCATCCGGCGCGCGGTCGAGGAAGCGGAGAACATTGTGGGCGTCCCGGTGGAATCGGCGCTGGTGGGAATCGCCGGCGGGCACGTGCGCGGCGTGAACAGCCGCGGCGGAATCACGCTGGGCCAGCGTCCGCGCGAAATTCATCGCGACGATGTCCGCCGCGCCGTCGAAGCGGCGAAAAACGTGAGTCTGCCGGACGATCGCGAAGTCCTGCACGTGTTGCCGCAGGAATTTTTCGTCGACGCGCAGGACAACATTCGCGACGCCATCGGAATGGTGGGGCAGCGACTGGAAGCCAACGTGCACATCGTCACCTCTTCGGCGACAGCAACGCAAAATGTGGTCAACGCCGTGAATAAATCGGGCGTGATTGTCAGCGACACGGTGCTCGAGCCGCTGGCTTCCGCCGAAGCGTGTTTGACGCAGGACGAGCGCGAGCTTGGTTGCTGCCTGCTCGATATCGGCGGCGGCACTACGGAGCTGATTGTGTTTTCCGGCGGCGTGGTGCGGCACACGGCCGCAATTGCCATCGGCGGAGATCACTTCACAAATGATCTTGCCGTCGGCTTGCGCACGCCGATTCCCGAGGCGGAAAGCGCAAAACGCGAACATGCCTGCGCGTGGCGCGAAATTATGGCGGCGGATACGCCGATCGAAATCGGCAGCGTGGGAGATCGTCCGCCGCGCACAGTGTTTGCGCGAAACCTTTGCGAGATTGTCGAGCCGCGCGCGCATGAACTTTTGACCATGGTGCGCGAGGATTTGCGCCGCGCTGGACTTGATTCGCAAATCCCCGCTGGAATTGTTCTGACCGGCGGAGGCGCGCGCTTGCGCGGACTTATCGAGCTCGCGGAGAAAATGTTTTCGCTACCGGTGCGATTGGCAGCGCCGCGCGGCTTGAGCGATATCACGGAAGGGGTTTCTCAGCCCGAGTACTCGGCTGCCGTCGGCCTGGTGCTCTACGGAGCGCGTGCGCGGCGTCATGCGGCGCAGCGTTCCAGCGGTTGGACGGAGAAGTTGAAAGGACTTTTTGCGGGGAATTAAGCAGGGCGATTTCAACGGGGAATTTAGGGGAGGCAGAATGACGCCAAGAGAATCAGCACTTCGAGTTTCATTTAGTGAAGAGCCACAAAACGGCGCAAAGATTAAAGTGATCGGCGTCGGAGGCGGCGGTTGCAACGCCGTGAACCGCATGATTCGCGCCAAGGTGGAAGGCGTCGAATTCGTTGCGGCGAATACGGATTTGCAGGCGCTCAAGATGTCGCAAGCGCCGCTCAAACTTCAGCTCGGCACAAAATTGACCAAAGGATTGGGCGCGGGCGCGAATCCGGAGATGGGGCGCAAGGCGGCGCTCGAAGACACGGACAAAATTCTCGAAGCGCTCGACGGCGCGGACATGGTGTTCGTCACGTCGGGGCTCGGTGGAGGAACCGGCAGCGGAGCGGCGCCCGTGGTCGCGAATCTTGCCAGCGAACTCGGCGCGCTGACTGTCGCCGTGGTGACGAAGCCGTTCGCGTTCGAAGGCAAGCGCCGCTTGCAACAGGCGGAGCAAGCGCTGGGAGAATTAATCGGCTGCGTCGACACGGTTATCGTGATTCCCAACGAGCGCCTGATGGAATGCGTCGAGCACGGCACGAGTTTCTTCGAGGCGTTCCGCATCGCGGACGATATTTTGCGCCAGGCGGTGCAGGGCATCAGCGACATCATCACGATTCCCGGAATCATCAATCGCGATTTCGCCGACGTGAGAACGATCATGTCCGGCCAGGGATACGCGGTGATGGGCACGGCCGTTGCAACGGGCTCGAATCGCGCCATCGATGCGGCGAATCGCGCGATCAACAGCCCGCTGCTCGAAGACAATTGCATTCAGGGCGCGCAGGGAATTCTGATCAACGTCACCGGATCTTCGACTTTGAGCCTGCACGAGGTTCACGAAGCGTCGTCGGTGATCCAAAAAGCCGCGCACGAAAACGCGAATATTATTTTCGGCGCGGTGCAAGATGATGCGATGAAGGAGTCGGTGAAAATCACGGTGATTGCCGCCGGCTTCCGTGAAGTGGCGAACAAGAAGACCCACTCGCGTCCATCGTATTTGCCGAAGACGTGGAAGTCAGAGCGCGCGCCTGAGCAGCAGCCGGACGTGGTAGCGCAAGTGTCGCGCAACGTGACGGACGTGATTCAGGAAGTCGCCGCGGACGATTTGGACGTGCCGACATTCCTGCGCCGCCAGGCCGCAAAAGCTTAGCGGCGTCTGTAGCTCACGTCCCGCCCGCGCTTCTTGCGGGCTGACGTGCGGTCTTTACACTTGAATCGGTAGGCGCTGCCCGCGCAGCGCCTCAATTTCCTCATGCGTGGTACGCTCTGAAGTATTGTGTCGGCCGCTGTTCAAATCCGCCGCGAAATTATTTCTCGCATCCGTGAAGAAGCTCGCAAGACGCCGGAACTGGAATGCTGCGGGCTGCTCGCGGGATGCGACGGAGTCATCACGCGCGTTTTGCCCGCGCGAAACGCGCTTGAGAGCGCGACGGCATTCGAAATCGCGCCGGCGGAATTATTCCAGCTGATGCGGCAGATCCGCGGGGAAGATCTGGAGATGCTGGGGATTTATCATTCGCATCCGTGCGGAGAGAATCGGCCGTCGCCGCGCGACATCGCGAGCGCTTTCTATTCCGAGGCGGCCTATTTTATTGTTTCGCCGCTGGTGGATTCGGCACAGCCTGTGCGCGCCTTTTCGATTCGCGATGGACAAGTCACGGAATTACAGATCGAAACTACTTAGGGGCATAAAGAAAAGCAGATCCCTCGCCGCATGGCGGCTCGGGATGACGCTCATCTTTTTCGGCATTTGATGGCGACGGCTCAGGCATTTGTGCCGGCGGAGTGAATGTGCTGGGCGGCGTCGGCTTCGGCGAGACGGCGCGCGTAGAGAGGGAAGCGCGCCGCGAGCGCGGCGACTTCGGCGCGAACGCGAGCTTCGATTGGAGAGGGAGCGATTTGAGTCGCGGCAATTTTAGACGCGCTGGGAGCCGCGCTTTTCGACGCGCCTGCCGCGACGATTTCAGAGGCGATTGACGGGCCGCCTTCGGACACCATATTCATGCCGGCGGCTGAAGCATCTACGGGAATTCTTGTCGGCGCCGCCGAGAGGCTGACCTGTTCGATCACATCGGTCAAAACTTCAGAAATCCAGCGCGCGATTTGCTGCATTTCTTTTTCGCGCATGCCCCGAGTGGTGACCGCGGGAGTGCCAATGCGGATTCCGCCCGCTTTCATCGGCGGCTGCGTGTCGAATGGAACTGCATTTTTATTGACGGTCATGCCGGCGCGTTCGAGCGCGAGTTCCGCGTCGCGGCCCGTCACGCCGCGCGATTGCAGATCGACGAGGAAAAGATGCGTGTCGGTGCCTCCGGTGACGATGCGAAATCCAGCGGCGGCAATTCCCGCGGCGAGCGCGCGCGCGTTGGCGACAACTTGCTTTTGATAATCGCGGAATCCAGGCTCGGCCGCTTCCTTCAAGCAGACGGCTTTCGCGGCGATGATATGTTCCAGCGGGCCGCCCTGGAGGCCGGGAAACGTAAGCTTGTCGAGCTCCTTGGCAAATTTTTCGCGGCATAGCACAAGGCCTCCGCGCGGGCCGCGTAAAGTTTTGTGCGTGGTGGTGGAAACAAAATCGGCGTGTGGCACGGGGCTGGGGTGAATTCCCGCGGCGACCAGCCCTGCGATGTGCGCCATGTCGACGAAAAATAATGCGTTGACGCCGCGCGCGATTTCGGCGAGACGCGCGAAATCGATGATGCGCGCGTAGGCGCTGGCTCCGGCGACAATCATTTTCGGATGATGCTCGCGCGCGAGCCGCTCCACTTCATCGTAGCCGATCGTTTCGGTATCCTTGGTGACGCCGTAGGGAACGAATTTGTACGTCCGGCCGGAAAAATTCAGCGGATGCCCATGCGTCAAATGGCCTCCATGCGCCAGATTCATTCCGAGGACAGTGTCGCCGGGCTGCAGCGCGGACATGTAAACGGAAATATTGGCCTGCGTGCCGGAGTGCGCTTGCACGTTGGCGTGTTCCGCGCCGAATAATTTTTTCGCGCGCTCGATGGCGAGGCGTTCGACCTTATCGACATTTTCGCAGCCGCCGTAATAGCGCTTGCCCGGATAGCCCTCCGCGTATTTATTGCTGAAGACGGAGCCCATCGCTTCCATCACCGCTTCGGAAATAAAATTCTCCGAGGCGATCAGCTCGAGGCCGGTGGCCTGACGGCGGACTTCGTCGCGCAGCGCGTCGGCGACTTCGGGATCGACTTCGGCGAGCGGTCGCGACATTCTTTTCAGCTCGGGGCTTTCGAGCTGAGGGCGGCGAGGCTCTGGAGTTTCCGGTGTCATTGCGTTTACCTCAGTTTCAAGCTGCGATTGCACGAGCCTAGCACAAAAGACGGAATTTTTCAGAGGCGGCGGCAGTAGGAAATGCAGTGAAGAGCGGCGCGTGACGAGCGAAATTTCGGGAAATCCAAAACAGCGACGTTGAGACTCGCGTCCGTCGCGGGGATTGTCGGCAATCCGCCCGACAATACGACGCATGCAAGACACGCCAGCAAGGAATATTCGCTGCGTCGGAAAATCCCTCAGAGCGCCCGAAGCTGCTTACTCAGTGATGTTCCAGACGTACAAGAAAGTGCCGTCGGAGGCGGTGGCGACGTTGCGTCCAGCTTTCCGCGTCGCGCGATTCAGGGCAGAGCGTACTTTTTCTTTGCCGTCCGCCAAGTCGGCCAAAGGCACCTTGAGCGCAGAGCCGTCGTTAATGCGGTCGAGATCCTTGAGGATAATAGAAACGATTTCCTTGTGCCTGCCGTTTCGTCCCTGGGGAACATCCGCCTGCACCATGGTCTTGAAATGCATCGGCAGGGCTTTTCGAGAACTGGTTCCCATACCAACCTCCTGCCCAAAGAAATTAAGCTAACCTGACGTGACGCTATCGTATCGAACCGTAGCGATATCGTCAAGCAAACAAAACGAGTGGGGAAGCGAGCTCGGCGCAGCACTGTGTTTCCGCTAAAGCGCGCACCGAGCCGTAGATTGACGACAGATTGCGCCCTTAAAGATTCTTAAAGATATGACCCGTATGAATTCAAAGTTGGTAGGTTGTAAGTGGTTATGAGGAGGATTCGTGAAAGTTCAGAAAACACATTTTGAGCAAGTTCCGGTGGAGAGAGTCAAGGAACTTGCCGAGCTCGAAATCGTTGAGAAGGAAAAGACGGCCAAGGCCGCCGCAGACCAGGCCGAGATATTGAGGAAGGGAAAGCGATGACTGCAACGTTCGATATTTTCGAGGTGGAACCCGGCGGCAGCGTGATGTGGCGAGGAAGTGCCGCCGCGTTCGAAGAAGCCATGGCGTTCGTCCAAAAACTGGGGATGCCACGAAGCAGGGACTACATCATCTTCAGCCTGAAGACGGGGAAGAAAGTGGTGATCAGACCCGATGGCTCGACTACAGAACAGGAGACGAGCCAGACTTAGGCGCTACGGATTTTGAACGACACTTCTGTTCTGCAACCCAGTCTTTTGAGATCGGCTCCGCCCTGCAGATTAGCGGCCGTATCGTCTTCCGTTCTGGCAAAAGCGAAGACTGCACCTCACTGGAGCGATAGAGCTAGCAGGATTCAACCAGGCCACCGAGGCGATTAGCTGAGACTTGACTTTCTTTCGCCGTGCAGCCATCTTTATTGGCTTTACTCGACGCGAAGTTTTGGCCTGTCGGGCGAACGGCGAGGACAATGAACGTTCGGGTCTGCTTCCACGATAAATGCTTTGACGGTGCCGCATCGGCGGCGATTTTTTCGCGATTCTACCGCGAGCGCATCCATCCGGATGCGCAATTCCATTACACCGGGATGACGCACAAAGCGTCGCGGCCCTTTGAAGACGGGACGTTTGACGGCGACGAGAACGCGATCGTGGATTTCAAGTTTTCGAGTTCGCCGAAACTGACCTGGTGGTTTGATCATCATCAGAGTGCTTTTCTTACGCCGGAAGACGCAGCGATTTTCCGCCAAGATCATTCGGGGAAGAAATTTTACGATCCCACGTATAAATCCTGCACAAAATTCCTGACCACGGTGGCGAGCGAGAAATTCGGATTCGATGCGCGGCCGCTCGAGGAATTGATTCGCTGGGGCGACATTATTGATGGAGCGCAGTTCGAGTCGTCGGACGTAGCGGTGGCGATGCGGGAGCCGGCAATGCAGCTGGCGCTGGTGATCGAGGCGGCTCCGGAAGCGGATTTGGTGCCGCGACTGATTCCGGAATTAGCAACGCATTCGCTTGCGGAAATGGTGAAGCTGCCGATGGTGGCGAAGCATTTGGGGCCGTTGCTTGAGCGGCACCGCAAGTCGATCGGGATTTTAAAGGACCGCGCGGAGGCTCGCGACGGCGTGATTTATTTCGACGTGAGCGATTTGGATCTGGAAGGCTACAACAAATTTATCCCCTACTTTTTGTTTCCGGATTTTTTGTACACGGTGGGCGTGAGCGCTTCGCCAACGCGCGCCAAAGTGTCAGTGGGAACAAATCCGTGGAAAGAGGCCGCGGCGGATGTGAATCTGGCTTCGCTGTGCGAAAAATATGGCGGCGGCGGACACGCGCGAGTGGCGGCGATTTCGCTGGCTCCGGAAGATTTGCCGCGAGCGCGTCAAGTGGCGCAGGAAATCGCGGAAACGCTGCGTCGAGCGAACCGCGCGGCAGGTGAAAGGAAATACTAGCTTCCGTGGTAGAATTTTAATTCGCACCACGCTTGCGCAAGTGCCTGGCAGTTCTGCCGGGCGTTCCCTGTGGGCCGCTAGCTCAATGGTAGAGCAGCTGACTCTTAATCAGCGGGTTGGAGGTTCGAGTCCTCCGCGGCTCACCACTTATTTCGTCTTGTTCTTTGTTTTCAATTGACTGGCTCCTGCCGCTGCTCTTGCTGCCCCTGCTGCAGGGGAACAGAAGGGAACAATAAGGCCGCGACATTGGCCATAGCGCACCGTTTCGACTCTGGGACCGAATGCGTGTACACCCGAAGCGTGGTTTCCACGTCCGATTGTCCTAAGATGTCCTGAGCCGCTCGGATCGTAGCGCCTGATTCACTGAGCCATGTCGCGTGCGTATGACGCAGCACGTGCCATGAAATCGGGCGCAATCCTAACTTCACGCATGTGGGCCGTAGAACCCGATTGGCGAGATTCTTCGGGCCCATAGGCGTGCCGGCTCTGCTGGTGAATACCAATGCCGCTGCGTCAGGTTTGGCGCAAAGGCGTCGATGAGTGAGCAAAGCTGCTCGGACAGGTTCGCTCATCGGCACATCGCGGGTGCTGCTTCGAGTCTTTGGAGTGCCGAAACCAGCATCTTCCGAATACGTCTCCTTCACCTGTATCACGCCCCGGAAGAAGTCCACTCGTCCCCAACGAAGCGCCGCAATCTCTCCGATGCGTAAGCCTGTGAGTGTCGCGACGATTACAATCGTGCGGCACGGTTCGGGCAAAGCTTGGATGAGCCGAAGCGCATCATGCGGACTGAGGAAAACGGGCTCCTTTTTCGGAACGCGCTCCCCAATGCTGAGCCCACGTGCGGGATTTTCTTCCATATACCTCCACGTTACAGCGTGGCCCAAGATCTTGCTGAGAGTGGTGCGTAATCCGTGGAGTGTTGATGACGAAAATCCCTGTTGCTTTTTGCCAACCACAAATGCCTGCAATGCCTCACGATCTAGCTCGCTTAGGCGCAACGGGCCGAAGGTTGGTAGCAAGTGGCGGTGTAGTTGGAACCGGTAATAACGTGCTGTAGCGGGTTTGATAGTAGGCAGTACTAAAGGCTCCCACTTCTCACGCGTGAACTGCTCGAACGTGATCGTTGCAAGCGGACGCCTTTTGCCTTGGTTGGTGGAACGAAGACAATTTGCCAGGAGACTGCGAGCCTCGCTTTTGGAAATTTGGCTCACCGGCCCGAGCACTTTCGAGCGAAGCACTTTGCTCAAGGAGTTGTCGGGCTGAAGCACAGTTTCCCGCCAGCGAGCGACCCACATCTTTTGGCCTTTCCCCTTGATGGTCAAACAACCGTTCTGGAATCTGCGTCGAATCACGGTTCTCCTTTCCGTGATTCGTCCGCTCGTTCCCGCGTCAGCCGCTAGTGTAGCGCGCATGTCAAGCGGCTTCGCGACCAGCTTTGTGACCCGCCACCCAGTCCAGCACTTCTGCTTTTTCGAACCGCCAATATTTGCCAAGGCGATAGCCTGGCAGGCGCTCTGCAGATCGTTTGCGCGTACGTCCGTAGACCCAAGACACGGGTACTTGCAACAGGTCCGCTACTTCGTGAACCGTCAGGAGTCGATTTTGATTTGGTGTTTCTCCCTCTGTGGCCGCGTGCAGTGGCGCGGCATGCGAAGGAGATTGCAGTTCCTTCATACGAGAGTTCAGTTCGACTTGTTCTGGGCCTTGCGGGGTTCCTCTAGGAAGTGCATTTTCCGAGTTTGCATCTGCTGCAAGGCACAAGCCATGCTGCCGCGAATGCGGCGCTGGGTTCTTGCGCGCTCCGAATTGGGTTTGGCGGGACATTAGGATTTCCTAGTCGTCTCCATGATGAAATTATTTTCAGATTGCATTTCGTTGTCACTCTGAGGTTGTTTTCCAAGCCATGCTTTGAATTCGCGGTCTTTATCGAAGATGCGATTCAGAGCCTCAATCACAACGTATGAAGGTGGGGCTTCGAGGAATTCAGCATAGCGCTGCAATTTGAATTTGAACTCTGTCGAAACGCGGAGTTGCAGGGATTCATTCTTGGATTGTTTCGGTGGCGCTTTCAGGATGGGCACGGCTGGTCTCCTTTGATCGTTGCGATTTGTA
>DATGJE010000238.1:0-3494 GCA_035295305.1 Candidatus Acidiferrales bacterium
GCCGGACTGGAGGAATTTTTCGAGCTGCTGCTCGAAATGGAAGCGCAGCTCTTCATCAAGTTCGCTTTCGACGGCGGTGCGACGGAACAGGTTGCGCAAGCGAATCAAGAGATCGCTGACCATATTTTCCTCCATAAGCCATCGGTCATGGGAAACGTCCTGACGAATCGCTGAGAACTCAATTCTCATGGCCTCAGGGGTTAAAACCCCTGAGGGCGACATCCACTTACGGCAGGGATGAATCCCCGCCCTGCCAAGTCTTCCCGGACGACAGCACTTATGCATGGCGGGGAAAAATCGCCCTGCCGAAGCGCAAATGCCTCATGTCAGCCAGCCAAAAGCGCTGGCCCTTCCTGCGTCAGGGCAGGCAGGGTAAACGGGACATGGGCTACAGGGCGCGCGTTACCGCGCGCAGTGCTCTGTTCCTCCTGCAAATGCTGCACTCAGAAAACAATTCCGCACGGCTGCGTTGCAGCCGCGGCCCGTCCTTGGACGGCCCTACACAAACCCGGCGAACGTAAGGGCGTCCGCTCAAAAACTCATTCATAGCGGAGCGCGACCATGGGATCGACGCGCATGGCGCGGCGCGCCGGGATGTAGCACGCTGCGAGCGCGACTAGCACCAGCAAGACGGCGACGCCAGCGAACGTTAGTGGATCGACTGCGCTGACCTGGAAGAGTAGAGCCGACATAAAGCGCGTCAGCGCAATGGAAACGACGATGCCAAATATAATGCCGATGAAAACGAGCTTCATACCTTGCTGAACGATAAGCCGAAGAATATCGCGCGGATGAGCACCAAGGGCCATGCGGACGCCGATCTCGTGCGTCCTCCGGCTCACACCGAAAGACAACACTCCATAAATGCCGATGGCGGCGAGGGTCAACGCCAGCGCGGCAAAAATAGAGAGGAGAAACAAATTGAAGCGCTGCGGCGCAACGGAGGTGCTCAGGAGTTGATCCATTGTCGCGACCTGGTACACGGGCACGCCGCTATCGAGAGCCGCAACCTGAGCGCGCGCATCCGAAACTATGCTGGCTGGATCCTGATTTGTACGCAGTACCAGAAACGTGTACCAGAACCCGCGAATCAGCGTGTACATTTCGGGTTGGGCGTCGGCGTCGAGCCGCGTTCCTTTTGTGTCGGCGACCACGCCGATGACTTGGAGGGGGTTGCGCTGATCGCGATTGAGAACCTGGTGGCCGATGGGATCGGTCCGCGGCCAGAATTTCTTCGCCATCGCTTCGTTGACGATGATCGCGTTCTGGTTTTTCGCGTCGGCGAGAGTAAATTCGCGGCCGCGCAGGAGCGGAATACGGAGCGTCCGAAAATAATCCACGCTGACCCCGCGCCAGCTTGCAGCAGATGCCTTTGTCCAATCCGGAGCTTCGCGGCCCACAATCAGGAAAGTGCCCCAGTCCGACTCGCCGCTGAGCGGCAGTGTGGATGCGGCCGCGACTGATTGCACGCCGGGCAGCGCACGAAGACGCTCGAGGAGCCGGTCGAGATAAGCGGAAGTTTGGTCGAGCCTCGGATATTCGCCGCTCGGAAGCGCAATCTTCATGGTGAGCAAATGCTCGGTTTGAAAACCGGGATTCACTCTATTGAGTTGCAGAAAGGTCCTGAGCATCAATCCGGCGCCGCAGAGCAACAGCAGCGCCAGCGCGACTTCGGAGATGACGAGCCAGTTGCGGAGCCGTCGGCTCCGGCGATCAATCGCGCCGCCGCGCTGTCCGTGGCACAGGGAATCCTGCGGATCCTGCCGCGATGCTTCCATCGCGGGAACCAAACCCACAAGAAGTGTCGTTAGCGCGGCAGTAGCCGCCAAGAACGCAAGCACAGAAAGATTCAAATGAAACGATTCCATGCGCGGCAAATGGATTGACGTCAGCGAAACGGCCAGCGCCAAACCCCATTTTGCAAAGACAACGGCGAGGACGACGCTTATACCGACGATAAGGAGACCTTCTGTCAAATTTTGACGCAGCAACCGCATGCGCCCCGCGCCAAGGGCGGCACGGATCGCGAATTCTCTCTCACGAGCGGAGGCGCGTGCCACCATCAGATTCACCACGTTGGCGCACGCGATCAGCAGTATGAAGCCGACTGCGCCGAGCAAAACAAGGAGCGATGCGCGCGCGTTGCCAATAATTTCATTCAGCAGCGGCTGCGCGCGCACGTGCCAGTCCGCGCCTGTCTTCGGATAGAGTTTTGCGAGGCGCTGTCGGATGCCCTCGATCTGCGCTTCGGCTTGAGCCAGACTGACTCCAGGCCGCAATCGTGCGAGCACGTGATAGGGATGCGAGACGCGGTCCTGCAAGCCGGATGTGCCGAGCGTGCTGGTGGGCACCCAAACGCCGCATCCTCTGGGAAAATCGAAGCCCGGCGGCATGACGCCGACGAGCGTGAAGTTCTCTCCGTCGAGCACGTAGGTTTTACCGATTGCGCGCGGATCACCGCCGAACATGCCGTGCCAGAGCGCGTCGCTGGCGAGAAAAACCTTCGCGCCGCCGGGAACTTCGTCGGCTGCCGAAAAACCGTGGCCAAGCGCGGGCTGCACACCGAGGACGGTGAAGAAACTGTTCGTCACCGTCGAATAGCGCGTACGCTCCGTGGAAGAGGGCCCGCCCAGTACGATATCGTTTGAAGCGTTGATTAGGAAATATGCGGCTGTGTCCTCGAAGACCGCGTTCTGCTGCTTCCAGATAAGGTAATCAGGGTAAGAGACTCCCGCGCTGTCCAACGCGCCAGGCCTGTATTCCGTCAAATCCACAAGACGATCTGCATTCTTGAACGGCAGAGGGTCGAGCAGAACCGTATCGACAATGCTGAAGATGGCGGTGTTGGCGCCGATGCCGAGGGCGAGCGTGAGAACGGCGACAGTCGTAAAGCCCGGGGATTTGCGCAACATGCGAAAGGCGAAGCGAATGTCTTGGGCGAGGGTTTCGAGGAAGCGGACGCCGCTCGAGTCGCGATATTCTTCCCTGATTTGGTCGTGGCCGCCGATGGTGAGGCGGGCGCGGCGGCGGGCTTCGGCCAGAGGCAATCCGGACTGGACGAACTTCTCGACCTGCCGGTCGAAGTGGAAGCGCAGCTCGTCGTCGAGTTCGTTATCGACAGCGTTGCGACGGAATAGATTGCGCAGGCGGATCACTAAATCAGCGAACATGTTTCACTCCGTAGCTGCGTGCTGAAAGGGCGCGGAATGCAAAAGCGGCGTCGAAATGCCGCACTCCAAATAAAAACGCAGAAGCAGATTCCTCGGCCAAAGGCGGTTTCGCCTCGGAATGACAGCGTAAAAGAGCCGCAAATCCCCTGGAGTGACAGCGAACAGATCCCTCGAAAAGCTGCTAGGTCATTGAGCATGGAAAGCCCCTACGCTGAGCCCAACACTTGGGCGACGGCAGTTGTCAGCCTCTTCCAGTCGCCCTTTTCGGTTTCGAGCTGTTTGCGCCCGGTTTTAGTGAGTTCGTAGTATTTCGCGCGGCGGTTG
>DATGJE010000239.1:0-5471 GCA_035295305.1 Candidatus Acidiferrales bacterium
GAACGCGATGATTTGCCCAGGTGTTGTAGTCGTAAAGAAGATGAATGTAGTCGGCGGTGATTGTTCACCTCAATGGATTTGAGTTTTGCGCGGCTCCGCGGGCCATTGCTGCGCGTGGAACGATTCCGCGTCGGAGGGGAAGCGGCCGTTGTGAACGTCGTCGCAATACTCGCGGGCGGCGCGGGAAATTTGTTCGCCGAGATTGGCGTACTGGCGCGCGAATTTCGGCGTGCCGTTGACGCTCAAGCCCACGAGATCGTGGAAAACGAGCACCTGGCCGTCGCAATCCGGGCCGGCGCCGATGCCGATGGTCGGGATGCGCAATTCCTGCGTGATGCGCGCGGCGAGTTCGCGCGGCACGGATTCGAGGACGACGGAAAAAGCTCCGGCGGCTTCGACGGCGCGCGCGTCGCGCATCAGACGCTCGGCGGACTCGACCGATTTGCCTTGAACACGAAAACCGCCGAGTTCGAGGACGGATTGCGGCGTGAGGCCGATGTGCGCCATCACGGGGATTTCCGATTCGACGAGGCGCGCGATCGCTTCCATGCGTTTTTCGCCGCCTTCGAGTTTTACCGCTTCGGCGCCGTCTTTTACAAGGCGAAGCGCGTGACGAACTGTTTCCTCGGGCGAAACGTGGAACGTGCCGAAGGGCATGTCCGCGACGATGAGAGCGCGACTGGCTCCGCGACGGACGGCGCGAACGTGGTGCAGCATTTCGTCGAGCGTGACAGGAAGCGTGTTGTCATAGCCGAGAACGACCATGCCGAGCGAATCGCCGACGAGAAGAATGTCGACGCCAGCTTCGTCGAGAAGACGCGCGGCGGGATAGTCGTACGCAGTGAGGCAGGTGATGCGCTGCGTTTGATTTTCGAATTCGCCTACGGGAAATTTGCGCTGAAGAATGTCTGGGACGGTGATTTTACCGTTGCCCGTACGGGGAGAGACGCTCATGTTGACCTCCGGTGCCGCCCCCATGGAGGGGTGCAGCCCAACAACATCAACAGAAGGATTATAGCAGAAAATGCGGCGGCTGAGGATGGGGCTGCAAGCGAGGCATTTTCGGGTGTTCGGAAACGGACGTTCATGCAAAAAAAACGGCGAAAAAACTCGATTAGAAATGAACGCGCGGCTGATTTTCTTGGAGTTAGCGAAGGTTCTAATTTCCCATAGAAACTCGATTAGAATTGCGGATGCGGAGGTAAGGGGAAGGCTAGGGACGATCGGAAGGGAGGCTAGGCGGAGAGGAGACTCCACCGGAGGCCTCGCGGGAAGCGGACAGCGGGAATGCTACATTTATTAATCATAAAGTGCCATTATAGCATGCGTTAACCGCGTCGTCAACGGACAGCTATGAATTTAGTCTTCCAAGGGAGGTAATATTTCATTTCAGCTCCTCTGGGGGCTTCAAACCTAGAATCGAAGCTGCATTCTGACCAATGCGTTCTAGAGCAGTTTTGACGAATGGCGGCTTTCGCAAACCGGCCTTTTTAATGAGGTCGTTTTCGACAAACCAGAATGAGCCTACGAGACGCTTGTCTTTCTTGTACCACGAGGAAAGTAACGCAGCTAGAGAGACGTCCCGGAGATATCCAGTAAGCGTTTCGATGTCGTCAACCGATAGGCAGAACAGCGGCGTGACGGAACGCCATAGCCTCTTAGCTTTGTACGACTGAAACCTTTCGTTCAGGTACGCGTTCATTCCAAGGGCGCTCCCAATCTCGTCTCGAATGATCATCACGGGAAATATCGTAGTGATTCCCGATAGATCGACACCTTGAATCGACTCTGGGTTTTCGTAGCGGCATAGTCGCTCCACCGCGCTGGCGAGTTGCCGGACGCCTTTCTTCGGATTATCGTCGCTCGTAACCAGTTTTTGCTCGAGCTCGTTTTTGATTGCGTCGATCCCGGTCCCATATTTGCTGGTGCTCCGGAACGTACTCCCTTTATATTCGATCAGCAGAGCTTGTCGGTCACACACAATCAGACCGTCACAGACTTGCTCGCTCGGATCGGCCGCGTACCTTGGGTCTTGCAGAAACCAGTTTGCCTTTCCCTTGCATGACTGTGCAAAAAGCCAGTTGAGATAGTGTTCGAAAACGTGTCCCCAGAAGCGGTGAAAACTCTCGCGGTCGTCGCTCGGTAGGGCGAAATTCACTCGCCAAAACGGGCCGTTGTAAAACTTATCGGCTAGGTAGGTCATATCCATCGGAAAACAGCCATTACTGTCTTGAATAAGCGGCTTGTCTTGAAAGATAACGAAGTCTTCGCGCGCGGCGTCCGCCGCCATGGCGTTGCTCCTCAGTTCCTCCGGCGTCGCAGCAGTTTCCTTATAAAATGCGTCGACTTGAGAAGTGGGAATTTTGGTGGTGCGAAACCATGTCGACGGAATTAAGAGTTTGTCGAAGTTTTTTATGTCGGTGTCAGCGAATCGCGACAGGCATCCGAATAACATGGCGAAGTAATGCTCAAGTGGGATTCCCGTACTGTTCTCGAAAACGCGTGGGGCGTCAACGAAGTCCGGATTGTCTCGTAGCGGTTCGATGAAATCTGTGTTCATAAAGTATCCGCGGGCTATTGTGTTTACATAGTTAGAGTGTCGGTTTGCTTCCATGACCGGGACGAAGCTGTGAATTATGGCGGCAACCTGGTCCAGAGCACTACTAGTCTTGGGGATTCCAGAGTTTAGTTGATCGCTGGCCATCAGTAGTGCCTTACCGACATGAAAAAGACGAGGTGTGAGCGTTTCCTCGGCGGCTCGGCAGTACTTCAGCGCCTCTTTGGCCGTGAAAAGAAGTTGATGTCGGTGAAAAACAGGCCGTTCGAGCAATATCGCCTTTTCGGCCCAAGCAGGTTGCAGGAACGCACTGATCAGAGGCTTTTGGGCCTGGAAATCATGTTTGCGATTCCAGCCAGCAATTACCGCGTTTATAGCGCTGCATACACGAAGCATCCCATTTCGCGGAAGCGTTTGGAGCAGCGCCTGAAATTCGTCGCTGTTTGCTGGAATGCTGGAATTAAGATCGGCATATAACAGATAGGGAATAGCCTGTACTGGCATTCTAGTGTCAGTGTAGCTGCTCGTTCTGATGAATGACAACGAAAGTTAGGTCACCCGGAGTGTGGAATGGTCAGGGCAAGATCCTTCCGCTCCGCAAAGAACGCCTCGCTCCCTTCGCCAGGGCACTCTCAGGGCGGGCAGGATGACAACGAAAGGCAAAGACTGGCGGGGTAAACCCGCCGCTACGAGAGCCAAAGACGAAAAGCAGATCCGTGCATGCCCGTTACGGCCAAAGGGCAAACGCCGCAGACGTTCACAAACCAAACATCTGCGCTACAGGGCAGGAGGCGCGTCAGATACGGATGATGGGGATGGGTGGTGAGGCTTGTTCGGGATGCGGAGATAAAGCAGGTTCCTCGTCGCGTGGCTCCTCGGAATGACAGCGTAAAAAAAAGCAAAGCAGATCCCTCGCTGAAAGCGCGTCGGGATGACAACGAGAAGCTAGATGCAGGTCCCTCGCAGAATGCGCTCGGGATTGACGCAAAAAGCGCGTCAAGTTTGGGTGACGGGGGCGGGGAGTTCGGGCTTTTGGGGTTCTACGCCGCGCCAGCCTACGGGGCGGCCCTGGACGGCTTCCTTCAAGGCGCGGAAAAGGACTACGTACATCATCTGACGATAGTAGAAGCGCTGGATGAGCAAAGGCGCGAGAAGAGTCCAGTCTTCGTTTTTCTCGAGGGCGAAGGCGATGACGCAGGTGAGCAAGTCGATGAGCATGAAAGCGGCGAAGAAAATCAGGGAGCGAATGACGTCGTCGCTGGTCCAGAGCGCGGGAAGATGCGTGAAGTGAAACTGGGCGAGTCCCCATAGAAGAATCGAAAACAGGAAAAGAAAATCGATGATGGGCGAGACAAGCGGCAGCAAAATTTGGAAAAGGAAAACGTTGGGCAGAGTGATCCAGCCGAGCGTGCCATAGCGCGGGCGACCGATCGCGTCGCGATGTTTCCAGACGGCCTGCAGAGTGCCAAAGGTCCAGCGGAAGCGCTGGCGAATCAGACTCTCGACCGTGTCGGGAACTTCGGTGTGGCCGATGGCGTCTTCGTCGTAGAGAATTTTCCAGCCATGGCGGCGGATGGTAAGAGTAAGGTCGGTATCTTCAGCGACGGTGTCTCCGGCGAAGCCGCCGCAGGCACGCATGACCTTGGCGCGCCAGGCTCCCACCGCGCCGGGAACGACAGGAATGCAATTCAGCAAATCGAAGGCGCGCTTTTCGAGATTTTGGCTGGTGATGTATTCCAGAGCTTGCCAACGCGTCAGCCAGCGATTGCGGTTCATGACTTTCACGTTTCCGGCGACGGCGCCGACGGGTGGGTCGGCAAAATGGCGAACCAGGCGGGGAACAGCGTCGGGATCAACGATAGTGTCGGCATCGATGGTGACGATGACTTCGCCTGCGGCTTCCGAGAGAGCGTGATTGAGGGCGGCGGATTTTCCGTAATTGGCTTGGCGAATCAAGCGTACGCGCGCGTCACGTCCGAAGGATTCCAGGACGCGGTCGCTGGTCTGGTCGGTCGAGCCGTCGTCAATCACGATGATTTCGAGTTTCGCGTAACGCGAGGCGAGCGCGGAACGCACCGTGTCTGTGATGACTGCCTCTTCGTTATAGGCGGGTATGAGCACGGAGACGATGGGCTGATAGTCGGGATGATCTTCGGGCGCGGCGCGGAGTTTTTCAGCGAGGGCGAGGAGGCCGATAAATAATGCGCGTCCACTGACAAGCGCGATTCCCGCGACGAAGATGAACGCGATGGACAGACGGAGCCAGTGAAACAAGTTGAAAATGAATGAATCGGCGCGGGCAAAAAGTTTTTCTTCATCGCTGAGCGGAGGCATTACTTGCGCGCGCGTCTGATTCAGGAGTTGCGACACGGTGACGAACGAGTAGCCCTGAGCCTTGAGCTGTTCAATGATTTGCGGCAGCGCCGCGACGGTGTGGCTGCGGTCGCCGCCGCCGTCGTGCATGATGATGATGTTGCCGGGAAATTTGTGGACCTGGTCGACGACGCGCTGAACGATGGTGGCCGTGGGCGGGGGAGGCACGCCGCCCTCTTCTCCCCAGTCGTGCGGGTCAATGTGGCCTGCGACAAGCAAGTAACCCATGGACTGGGGTATGGGAAGATTGGCGACTTCCTCCGCTGTTTCCGGTTCCTCGTCGATGCCGTAAGGGGGACGGAAAAGGAGCGTCTTCACGCCGAGGTCGCTTTCGAGAAGGCGCTGCGTCAAATTCAACTCAAATTCGATTTGCCCCTTTGAAGCGATATCGAAATCGGGATGGGTGTAAGTGTGGTTGCCGATTTCATCGCCGGCGGCAAATTCCTGGCGCACGATGGTGGGATATTTATCGACTTCGACCCCGATAACAAAAAAGGTGGCGGGAACATTTTCTCGCTTGAGAACTTTCAAGATGTCGGCG
>DATGJE010000240.1:0-2302 GCA_035295305.1 Candidatus Acidiferrales bacterium
TCGCAACTCGACCGAACAGCATTACGTACGTGTCAGTCGCGTGATCACCGTTTTCCTCGTCCTCGCCAGCGGCTACACCGCGGCGCAATTAAAATCCATTGGCGCCGGGTGGGAACTGGTGCTGGGCGTGGGTTTCGGCACTGGCGCAGTTTACATTCTGCGCTGGTATTGGTGGCGAATTAGTGCGTGGAGCGAAATCTCAGCCATGATCGCCGCAGCCGCGGTCACGATTGGATTGCGCAACGTTTCGTTCGTTGGCAATGACGCGTTGGTGTACGCGAAGAAGACTCTTATCACCGGCGGGCTCACCACCATCGCCTGGCTGGTAGTCACATTTGTGACTCGCGCTGAATCAAACGCCACCTTGGTCGCGTTTTATCGACGCGTTCACCCGACAGTTTACGGATGGAAGCGCATCGCCAAACTCGCGCCCGAACTCCCCGAAGTTAAAGACGTCGCGGGCAACGCCTTCAATTGGCTCATGGGCGTAATCCTGGTTTACGGCTGCCTCTTCGGTATCGGTAAACTCGTCTTCCAGCAATGGGGACAAGGAATTTTGTTGCTGGTAGTAGCCGCGGTCGCCGGCTACCTGATCTTCTGGGACCTGTCGCGCCGCGGCTGGGAAACATTGTCAGGCAAGGTGGTGGACTCCGCTCGCCAAACCGCGAGCGCCGATTGATCACATCGAGCGAGTTCGTGTAGCGACGGGCGTCCACGCCCGTCGAGCTCAATGCGATTTCCCTCACCAAGTGTCATCCCTATCGCGCCCGCTCGCGGGCGCGATAGGGACCTTACGTCAGTCTGGATCGACCATGCAGTAATCAGGACTAGCGAACGGTTCGCGCCGCACACGGCCCATGCAACCGCGGAAGAGCGGCCATTTATGGCCGCGTCGGCGCCCCAAAACTCCAAGCGAGCTTCAGATCGAGAAGACCAAGACTTGATGACAACCCGCAATTCCGTTTACGCTCATTCGTCATGATCCTCGCGGGAGATTTGGGCGGTACCAAATGCACTCTCATCCTTTTTGATATCTGTGCCGAGCGCTTGCGCCCACTTTTTCGGCTCACTGCAAAGACCGCCGACTTCCCCGACATCGAATCTTTTCTTGACAACTTTCGCAAACGCGCGCAGGGCGATGGCCATTCACTAAGCAAGCTCAGCGCCGCCGGATTCGGCGTCGCCGGCGCGATCGTGAACGACGCAGTCGTCTGCAATAACCTGCCGTGGACCATCACTCGCCAGCGCATCGCGGAAGCCTTGAAAATCGAGCAGAACCAGACCATGCTCCTCAATGACGTCGAAGCCGCATCCTCCAGCCTGAATCATCTCGAACCCAGAGATCTTCTGGAATTAAATCCCGGCACTCCGCAAGCGCGCGCCCCGAAACTTTATGTGGCCGCCGGTACCGGCCTGGGCGAGTCGATCTTGTTTTGGAATGGCGACCATTATCAGGTGTCAGCCTGCGAGGCCGGCCTTACTGACTTCGCGCCCGCGTCCGATCGGGAGATCGTAGTGTTGCAGTACTTGCGTCAACGCATGCCTCTCGTATGTACCGAGGAAGTTGTTTCAGGACGCGGCTTTCGCGCGATCCACGAAGCTATCTTCCCCGAGCACCATCATCCTTTCTTCGACAACCCGGACGTCGACTCCGCGGCCAGCATCACGCAACAAGGCTTCTCGAGAGACTGCGCTGCTTGCGAAGAGACTCTGCACATGTGGACGGAAGCCTACGGCTCCGAAGCCGGCAACATGGCCCTGCGATCACTTCCCTTCGGCGGCGTGTACGTGGGCGGCGGCATTGCACTGAAAATTCTCGCGAAATTAAAAGACGGCACATTCGTCCGCGCCTTCTGCAACAAAACCAAACTCGCCGACGAACTAGCGCGTATCCCAATTTTCGTCGTGCTCAATCAGGATGCGCCGGTGCTGGGCGCAGGCTATGCTGCGCTTGCCGCGGTGAATTAAGCTGCAAGCTTCTGGACAGCCGGGGGGCGGCTGTCCCCCAACGCAATTCTGCTTGCCTCGTCCCACTCGCCAGGACTATGCTGGCCTCCTTCCTCAAAAACTTATTTTCCAGCAGGAGTCCTCATGATCCCCTTTGACGGCCAGTTTGCCGAAAACATTGTGCTGCCTCTAGCCGAAGCCGCATACGACAGCACCAAACCTCCGACAAGTTACACTTTGAATCAAACGGCGTTCGAAATTCTCGGCAACCCGGCGCACCCTGCGGTGCAGAACCATCTTGCGAAACTCGCTCCGGTAGAAAGAAGCAAACGCCAAAAGATGCTGCAAAGCATGC
>DATGJE010000241.1:0-2959 GCA_035295305.1 Candidatus Acidiferrales bacterium
GATCGACGTCGCGCAAAATCACGGAATAGCCGGCCTTGGCAAAAACGTGCGCGATGCCGTTGCCCATTGTGCCCGCGCCGAGAACGGCGACGGTTTTGATTGCGTCGAGAGTCATGAAGCCTCCGAGGGAAATTCGAGAAGATTAGGGAATCACGGGAGTAAAGAGAAAGCAAGCGGGGGTTCGGTTTCGCCGGCAAAGAGCCGGCGAGACGCCCTTCTTGCACAGGGCAAGCCGGCGCTACAAAACGTCGCGAGATTTGCTGATTCAAGGCAAATGCAGATTCCCTGCCTGCGGCAGGCAGGCTCGTCGCGAGTGCTCCTCGGAATGACAACCGTAGGTGCTTCCGCGCTACTGTGGCGGGGCGGCGTCGATGACTTGGCGGACGATTTCTTTTGCGCGCGCTTCGTCCTCGGGGAGGACGCGGACGGCGTAAATGGGCTGAGCATCGCCGGAGTCGGCATCGGGGCGTTGGACATAGCAGGCGACGCCGATTTCGGCGAGGCAGGATTTTAGAATATCCGCCATGAGCGCGTCGTTGATGGCCGCGTTGCCTGTTGCGCTGCTCGTGGCGTTGTTCGTGACGTTATTTGCGGCATGGCGGGACCAGACTTCGGCGGTGGCATCCTCGGGGTAAAGTTCCTTGAGGGTTTCGTGGCGAATGTCGTCGGCGCCTTCGTCGTCTTCGGCGGGGATTTCATTGGTGGCGTCGGGAGGTTCGGCGCGCAGAGGCGCATTGGCGGTGGCGCTGAGAACTTCGTCGAGGACGTTTTGAGCGTCGGTAAGACTTGTGGCCGGGACCCAGATTTCGAGTTCGGAAAATTCCGAGGAAAAAACGAGGCGCGCGTCGAGGTCTTCGCGGTTGTACGGAATTTTCGCGGTGTCGAGTGCAGCGGTTATCGCGGAGAAAGTGCCTCCGCTTGCGCCCTTCCAGAGGAGCGTGGGCGAATCCATTTCGTCGGCAGGAGTGCGGAGTTTGTGGTCGACGTCTTCTTCAGAGGGCAAAGCGTCGACGAGGTCGACGTCGCAATCGTTGCAGTGCGTGAAGCCGCGGCGATATTCGTATTTGCAGACGGGGCAGAACATTACTTGGCTCTATTCCTGCTGATTCCCCAATTTAGAACCGGGCACGGAGCAGCCGCAAAAGCAGATCCCTCGCTGGATGCTGGTTGCATCCACTCGGAATGACAACAAGACTGCAAATGGGGCAGAACATCGGACAAATAGTTTACTTCTTCTGCCGAGATGAGCTCAAAGAAAACGTACTCATGAGGACCTGCGCCTCGTCACCATTAATAGGTTCCAGCACAATCTGAGCTTTCGAAACATACTCGGTATCATGTTCGCCGCCCGTGTGGTCTGTTTTCGTGATGTCTTGCGCGCGAAAATAGTAGGTTTTTCCAGCCTCGGTTACAAGATGGGCGGCGGCGGTGGCGCGCCTAGGTGTACCGACGCTAAATGGAATAACGTCCGATTGCCAGTTTGCGTAGGCGTCATGCTCGCCGGGATTCACCGCGACATAAAAATAGGAGTTGCTGTGCGTTGCGCCGACCCAGGTTCCGTCAATCGCGAAGCGAGTGGTTGGACGCGGACGGGAGTCGTACTTGAAGTCGTCTTGAAGAAAGTAGACCAAAGCCTTGCCAGACGGAGGCGCCACGGACGGGTGCTGGGCTTTGGTCGTGCTCACATCGAATTTGATGTTCGCCGGACCGCATCCGGGCCCGGCTTGTGCTCGGGCTTGCATGGGCCAACTTAGCGATAATGTGATGAAAAGAACGGCGAGAGGGAAAGTTTTCATTTTCGCACCTCCAGCACAAGCATAAGGAACGCCAACTATGTTACGCACAGAACGGTCAAGCCGTTACACGATTAAAGACTCGAAATTGCGAAGCTGCGGCGATATTTGCAAAACCGACATCCGATAAGACCAATCGGACCTACAACGACAAAAGCGAAAAGCAGATTCCTCGCCGGATGCTGACCGCATCCGCTCGGAATGACAACTAAAAGTTACGGGCGTTCGACGGCCATGGCTACGGCGTTGCCGCCGCCGAGGCAAAGGGCGGCGATACCGCGCTTCAGGTTGCGACGCTGCAATTCGTAGAGTAGCGTGACGAGAATGCGCGCGCCGCTCGCGCCGATGGGATGACCGAGCGCGACCGCGCCGCCATTGACGTTGATTTTCTCGGGATTCAACTTCAGCTCGCGCGCGACGGCGATGGCTTGTACTGCGAAGGCTTCGTTGAGCTCGATCAAATCGACGTCCTTGTCGCGATCCCAACCCGTTTTCTTGAGCAGCTTATTGACGGCTTCGACCGGCGCCATCATCACCCATTTCGGCTCAACGCCGCCGGTGGACTGCGCGACGATGCGCGCCATCGGCTCTTTCCCGAGGCGCTGCGCGTTGCGTTCGCTGGTGACGACGACGGCCGCGGCGCCGTCGTTTGTGCCGGGGGCGTTGCCAGCGGTGACGGTGCCGTCTTTCTTGAATGCGGCTCGGAGTTTGCCGAGGGCTTCGAGAGAAGTGTCTTCGCGCGGCGTTTCGTCTTTGCTGATGACGATGGGCGCGCCCTTTTTCTGCGGGATCTCGATGGGCACGATTTGCGCTTCGAAGAAGCATGATTTCATGGCGCGGACGGCTTTCTGATGGCTTTCGAGCGAATACTGATCCTGCTCGGCGCGCGAGATTTTATATTTTTCGGCAACGAGTTCGGCGGTGACACCCATGTGATAGTCCTCGTAGGCTTCCCAGAGGCCGTCGTGGACCATCGAGTCGATCAACTGGCCGTTGCCGAGGCGGTAGCCGGTGCGCGCTTGCATCAGGAGATACGGGCAATTCGACATGGACTCCATGCCGCCGGCGACGAGCGTGTCGGATTCGCCGGTGATGACGGCTTGCGCCGCGAGGCCCACGGACTTGAGGCCGGAGCCGCAAACTTTGTTGATGGTCATGGCCGCGAC
>DATGJE010000242.1:0-12321 GCA_035295305.1 Candidatus Acidiferrales bacterium
AAATAAATCGGCGCGCGGAAACGTGATTCGCATGCTTGCGGATTACGCATGGCTTGACGCGGACAACGAAATTCTATTTGAAGCAATTCGGCAACTTTTCGCGCAAAGCCCGCGCGACATTCTGGCCCATCTTCCCGCCGAATTGACGCGCCGCGGATTCCCGGATTTGCCCTGGGAACCGCTGAAACAGCACTCACGACTTGCGGGCGTCGAGGCCGTCGCGCTCGCCAGCGAATTGCTCCGCTCCGCAAAATAAGCATCGGCGCTCGCGATCGATTTATTGATGCACGAGAATGGCTTGGGTCGTCTGACAACCAATGGCATTGCGTTCATAAATCACGCCGCGCTGACGGGCACGACTCCGCATCCTGAAAACCCGACACGGAAACGCAAGGACAGCTCGACTTACCTCAAACTGCTTTTTTGCCCTAGGGAGCGGCAGCTTTTCTGTGTCCGAAAAACCAATCAAGGACCATCACTCCACCGAACATTGCTAGAACCGCTGCCGCGACTTCCTTAAAACCATTTAGCATGAGGTAGCCCTCCCAGTCGTCCCGCGGAATTTGAACCCTGAGGGTAGCATCAGGGACCTCGGGCCCAAGTTTTTCTGAGTTAGGCACCACTACTAACGAGTAGTAGTGGCCTTTCTGGCCCTCGAATGACCCGATAATTCCTTCCAGAGTGCCTCCGTAATCCTGCCATGAGCTCGCCGACCAGCTGCGATCGGCGACTAATTGGGCGCCATCCCACAGCTTCCACGAAATATCGCGATTCAGCCACTGTGTAGAACTTCGGAGCTGCTGACCCTCAATGTCGATGACGACATCGTACTTTCGACTTAGATAGATTTCCATGTGGGATGCCCAAATGATTCCGTGCTCTAAGGATATCGGAAAAGCCAAAGGCTCCGAGTAGTACGGGCGCCCCATTATTTGGGCGTCGATATGCAGATATACTGCGAGGCTCAAGAGGGCGATGCCGATCCATAGACTCAAAGTAATGTATCGCACGCGTAGAAGGCGCATTCAAGGCATGCCGTGCCCTACTGAAAACTGGATTTGCGATGTCGGTTCATGGCTCTTACAGATTTAAGATTTCGAAGTCATCGCTGGCGCTGGCGGCGAACTTAGTTTTGCGATGCGAAGCGCCAGGCGTGGCGTTGTCCAGGCGAGCCCAGTTTCCAGGGATGCGATGGCCGCACTTGGGGCATGCGCCGTCGACGATGCGATTCTGCAGCACATTGTGCCAGGAACGCTTCACCAGAAGTTCGCCGCATTCGGGACAAGAAGTGTTGGCGGCGTCGCTGAAAATATTTCCTTCGTAGACATAATGTAGCCCTGCGTCGAGAGCAATTTTGCGCGCGCGATGCAAAGTTTCGGGAGGCGTGCGCGGCTTGTCTCGCAATTTGAAATCGGGATGAAACGCGGTGAAGTGCAGAGGCACGTCGGGACCAAGATTCGCGAGAACCCAATCGGCGAGTTTGCGCGTTTCAGCTTCGTCGTCGTTAAGTGTGGGGATCATCAGATTTGTGAGCTCGAACCAGACATTCGTCTCGTTTTTCAGGCGCAGGAGCGTTTCGAGGACAGGTTCGAGGTGCGTCAGCGTGACTTTGCCGTAGAAATTCTCAGTAAAGGCTTTCAAATCCACATTTCCGGCGTCGATGTGATCGTAAACGTCATGAAAAGCTTCGCGCGTAATGTAGCCGTTCGTCACCATCACTGTTTTTAGGCCGCGCTTGTGCGCCACTTCGCAAATATCAATGACGTATTCGGCCCAGATGGTCGGCTCGTTATACGTGAACGCAATCGAGGGGCAGCCGTGGTGGAGGGCGAGTTCGACCACCTGCGCGGGATCGAGATGCGTGGAGTGCACCTGATCGCTGCGCGATTTCGAGATGTCCCAATTCTGGCAGAAGAAGCAACCCATGTTGCAGCCCGCAGTGCCGAGGGAAAGAACTCTTGTGCCGGGGAGAAAATGATTGAGCGGTTTTTTCTCGATGGGGTCAATCTGAATCGCGGCGGGCGATGCGTAGCCGAGGCTGTAAAGTTTTCCGCCTTGATTGACGCGAATGAAACAGAAGCCGGCTTGCCCGTCTCCGATGTGGCAATGGCGCGGGCAGAGATAGCAATGCACTTTACCGCTGGCGTCGATGTCCCACCAGCGGGCTTCGTGGAGCGCATCGGACCTTTGGAGGGTTTTCAGGTCGGGCATTTTTCGCTTCCAGAAACGTCAAAAACGCGCCCTGACAAAACAGCGTTTTTGTACCGATTAGAACTGGGGTCGACCGTTTGTTTTGTGTAGGTTACGGAAAATTCTAATAATTTGCTGTACCGATTAGAAATGGCCGAAATTGGGCTGGCTTCTGACTTCGAATTCGGGGATGTCGCGCGCGGGTCGTTTTCCTTCTGCTGCTGCATTGCCGCTTGCATTGAACTGCTCGGCCTCTGAAAGAGCGTAGCACAATGGCGAGAGTTTGTCAGAAGCGGTGGCTGTGGAAACATTGCCAACGTTTGCATCCAGTGTGGCGTGGGAGCATCCTATGGCGAGTGCGGCAAGGCGGCTAACGAGCCGTGACTTTCTACTTTGATTTTGAGGAGGGCGGTATGGCGATACGAGACGGAATTTTGCCGGAATTTGATCACGAAATAGCAAACACGCGGAAGGTGTTGGAGCGCGTCCCTGAGGGCAAGCCGGACTACAAGCCGCACGAGAAATCCATGCCCATGGGACGGCTGGCGGGACACGTCGGAGAGATTCCCGGCTGGGCGAAGGAAACGATTCTGCAGAATTCCATCGAGATTCGTCAGGGGGATCCAAAGAACGTGGCGCTGGTGATGGCGTCGCGGAAACAATTGCTGGAGGAGTTCGACAAGCGAGCTGCGGCGGGCCGGGCGGCGATTGCGGGAGCGAGCGATGAAGAGCTGATGAAGCCGTGGTCGCTGATCGCCAACGGCAAAACGATCTTCACGCTGCCGAAGATCGCGGTGCTGCGCGGATTCGTGATGAATCACATGATTCATCATCGCGCGCAACTTGGCGTCTATCTGCGGCTGAACAATGTACCTGTGCCGTCAATCTACGGACCTTCGGCGGACGAGCAGGTGTTCTAGCCGTGGGCCACGAAGTTACAACTTCCTACGTCAGGGACGCGGGCGACATGTTCCGCTACTACAAGTCGCTGGCGGAACGCGCGGTGAACCAGTGTCCCGATGAGGGGTTGTTCACGGCGCTCGATGCGGAGTCGAATTCGATTGCCATCATCGTGAAACACATGGCAGGCAATATGCGTTCACGGTGGCGGGATTTCTTGACGACGGATGGGGAAAAGCCGGATCGCAATCGGGACACGGAGTTCGAGAAACCTCCGGCGACGCGCAAAGAATTATTGGAACTCTGGGAGCGCGGTTGGAAATACGTGTTCGACGCGATGGGCGCACTGACGGATGCGGACCTGGTGAAAACGGTGACGATTCGCGCGACGCCGCATTCGGTGATGCAGGCGATTACACGACAAGTGGCGCACTATGCGCATCATGTTGGACAAATCGTTTATCTGGCGAAGCATTTTGCGGTGGAAGCGGCCGGAAAGTGGGAGTCGCTCAGCGTGCCGCGTGGAAAATCGAGCCAGTTTGCCGCAGATGTTGCCGCTGGCCGCAAAGCCGAGAAGTGGATTCTTGAGAAGTGACGCGCGAAATCAAGCTAAGCGGCGGCCGCCGGAGCGGGATTATTCGCACCGGTTGCTGATCGATAAGCTGGGCGTGAAGGCCGGACAGCGCGTCGCCGTGCTCGGCGTCGAGTCCGCTGAATTCCTCACCGACTTGACCGCGCGCGTGCCGGAATACTCGCGCGGTAAACGCATCGTGAATGCCGACCTGATTTTCTTTTCCGCGGAGGCTCGAGGCGACCTTTCGCGGCTGGAATCGCTGGGGCGTTCGATTCAGAGAAACGGCGCGATCTGGGTAGTTTATCCCAAGGGCCAATCGCACATCCGCGAAATCGACGTGATTCAAGCGGGCAAGGTAGCGGGACTCACGGACAATAAAGTTTGTAGTTTTTCGTCCACGCACACGGCACTGCGGTTCGTAATTCCGGTTGCGAAGCGATAACGATCCGCAAGCAGGTGCAATTTCGCCGATTCAAAAGCGCGAATTGCGTTTTTGTGCGCGGCGAAGTTCAGCGGCCCAAGCGGCGAAGCTTTTCATCCTGGCGCGCTCGCGCCACACGAGACGCAGGAATTTGCGCGCGTCGAGATTGTCGGCTTCAGCGCCGAAAAAAGCTTCCATGCGCCACTGCAAATACGGACTGCGCCAAGGACGCAAGCGGTAACCCTTGGCGACCATCCAGTAATAGCGCAACGCGTTGAGCATCCATCCTCTGCTGAGCGAGAATCGTCCTGACACGGAAATGCGGACCGGCAATACGGCGCACTCGGGAATCGGAGTGCAAACGTTGCCGGCCCGCACAAGATACGTTGGAAGATGCGGGTTGCGCGAGAGAAAAATTCTTGCGCGATGGCGTTACTTCGCAGCAGTGATCGACTTCACAGTGATGGTGTCACCGTTGAGCGTGCCAGTGACCTTCACATTGGCTCCAGCGAACGCCTCCGGAGCTTTCTGGTCACTCAATTGATAAACCTTTCCCGCAGGATCGACGAGGACGAATTTACTGCCGTCCTTGACGCATTTCAGCGTGCAATCCTTTGCGCTGCCTTCCATCATGTGGCTTGCGCCGCACATGCTGTCACTGATCGCGCCGGTGAATGTCTGCTGCTTGGGGCTTGCCATCGCCAGACCCGCTACCATCAAAAATGCGCTGCACAACAGTCCTGCTTTCCTCATGACCACGCTCCTCGAAGATTTAAAATAAAAGCTAAACTCGTTAATGAATAGATGCCAATGACGTCTGCTGCGACTCGAATTGCTTGCCGCGTCCCACGCGTTCCTGCTAGCAGAGCGGTGTTTCGCAACAACAAAAGTACGCACGAAGGCGTGCCTTTGGATTTAGCGACGCCTACCTCTTAGCTGATCCTTTCAATTCGGCGGCAGCAGCATCGAAGAATTGCTGGATGATTCTCTTTGACGCGACTTCGATCATGCGCTGGCCCACCGATGCGATGACTCCTCCGACCTGCGCTTCGCCGTCGTAATGCACTTCCGTGACGCCGCTCTTTTCGCGCAGCGAAAGAGTGCCTTCGCCCTTCATGAAGCCGGGGGCGCCGCGGCCGTCGACGCGCATTTTTAGAGACTCGGGCGGCTTTTTCTCGGCGAGTTCGACGGAGCCCTGGAATTTTCCGGAGAAGGCGGCGATGCCGAACTTCATAGCGACTTTGTAACGGTCAGGGCCGTCTGGCTCGAGACGTTCCGCTCCGGGAAGCAATTTCGCGAGACGTTCGGGATCGTTCAAAAGCTCCCAAACCTGCTGACGCGGCGCGGAAAGCGACGCAGTTCCCTGCACCTTCATTTGCTCTTGCCTTGCGCCGCGCCGTTGGAGGGACTGGATGAGCGTCCCGTGGCCTTTTCAAGAGCGCTGGTGATTGCCCGTCGCGCGAAAACGGCGGCCATTTCGCGTCGATATTCGGCGGAGGCGAAAATATCGCCGAGCGGGTCGACACCTTGCGCGGCCTTGGCGCACGCGTCGGCGATCAGAGACTCGCTAGCAGTTTTTCCACGCAGCGATTTCTCGACGGCAGTCGCGCGATAGGCTTTTGAGCCGACGCCGGTCATGCCGAGGGCGATGTCTTCGATTTGTCCAGCTTTGGTGGCAATGACGCGGGCGGCAGCGCCAACGATTGCAAATCCTGACGCAGGCTGATGAAATTTTTTGTAGGCCATTCCTTCGCCCGCGCGTCTGATGGGGACGCGGACTTCCGTCAAAATTTCGCCGGGGCGGATTTGCGTGGTGAGCAGGTCGACAAAAAAGTCGGAGGCAGGAATGGTGCGTTTGCCGGAACTGGATTGCACGACCATGTCGGCGTCGAGCGCGAGAATGGCGGCGGGATAATCCGCGGCGGGATCCGAGTGAGCAACGCTGCCGCCGATGGTGCCGCGATTGCGCACCTGCATGTCGCCGATTTCCGAGGCGGTTTCGGGAAGCAGCGGGCATTTAGCACGCAGCAATTCCGAGGTGATGACTTGCGCGTGCGTGACCAGCGCGCCGATGGCGATTTTGTCGCGCTCCTCGCGGATGTAATCCATTCCGCGGATGCGTCCAATGTCGACGATATAGCGCGGCGCGGCGAGACGCAGCTTCATCATGGGCAGCAGGCTGTGACCGCCGGCAAGAATTTTTGCTTCGTCGCCGTGGCGTCCGAGCGCGCGCAAAGCTTCGTCGAGAGTTTTCGGAGCTTGATATTCGAATTCGGATGGAATCATCGCGCCCTCCCGGATTTCGCTTTTGCGCGTGGAGCGGACTTCTGCAAGAGGCTCCAGATGCGTTCGCGTTTGATGGGCAAATCAACGTGCGTGATGCCGAGCGGCGCAAGCGCGTCCATGACCGCGTTGACGACACACGGAGTGGCGCCGATGGTGCCTGCTTCGCCAACACCTTTCACGCCCATGGGATTGACGGGAGTCGGCGTGACGGTGCGCGAGGTTTCCATGCGCGGGATATCGGCTGCATGAGGTAGCGCGTAATCAGTGAGCTCGCCGGTGATGAGCTGGCCTTCGGCGTCATAGACGGCTTCTTCGAAAAGCACCTGGCCGATTGCCTGGACGATGCCGCCGTGCACTTGACCATCGACGAGCAAAGGATTGATGACGTTGCCGCAATCGTCGACAGCGACGTACTTCTTGAGTTTGACGTCACCCGTATCGCGATCGATTTCGACAACGCAAATGTGCGTCCCAAACGGAAACGTGAAATTCGTGGGCTCGAAGAAAGTGGTCGCTTCGAGCCCCGGCTCGACGCCGGGAGGAAGCGTTTTGGCGACGTAGGCGGCGCCGACAAGATCGTTGAAGCTGACGAATTTTTTCGGGTCGGCTTTCGAGTAAATTCTGCGATCGCCAAAGGCTACTTTCTCCGGAGCAACTCCCAAAATGTGCGCTGCGATTTTCGACAGTTTGTCGCGAAGTTTTTCGAGGCATTTGTACATGGCCGTGCCTCCGACCGCCGTGGCGCGGCTGCCGAATGTGCCGATGCCGTAGGGTACCTGGCTGGTGTCGCCGTGGACGACGAGAACGTCGTCGGGCGCAATGCCAAGCATGTCCGCGGCGATTTGCGCGAAGCTGGTTTCCTGGCCCTGGCCATGCGGCGACGAACCAGTGAGCACTTTCACTTTGCCGGTCGGCTCGATGCGAACCGTGCCGCTTTCCCATCCGCCAGCGGGCATGGCGCTCGAAGGACCCATCGCGCATATCTCGACGTAACTGGAAACGCCGATGCCGACGAGCTTGCCGTCTTTTCGCGCCGCAGCCTGCTCCTTGCGAAGTTTCGCGTAGCCGGAGGATTTGGCCGCGGCGTCCAGACACTTTTCATAGGCGGCCGTGTCATAAATCAGGCCCGTGGGCGTGGCGTAGGGGAAATCCTTGGGCGATGGGAAATTCTTGCGACGAATTTCGAGCGGGTCTTTGTCAAGTTCGGCGGCGACGATGTCCATGGCGCGCTCGATGAAATAGGTGGCCTCGGGACGGCCCGCGCCGCGATAGGCGTCGGTGGCCATTTTATTCGTGAGCGCGCCGGTGATTTCGACGCGAATGGCGGGAATCTTGTAGCTGCCACAGAGCATCAGGCCCGTGAGTGTGGGAATCAGCGGAGTCAAAAGTTGATAATAGGCACCCAGGTCGGCGATGATTTTGTAGCGCGCGCCGAGGACGGTGCCGTCGCGCTTGACGGCGAGTTCAACGTAATTGATGAAATCGCGTCCATGAATCGTGGCCTGGAAATTCTCGCGGCGAGATTCGATCCATTTTACAGGCTTGCCGATTTTCATGGCGAGATGCGCGCAGAGCGCCTCTTCCGCATAGACATTCAATTTGCTGCCAAAGCCGCCGCCGACTTCCGGAGTGATGAGGTGAATCGAGGTTTCCGAAAAGCCGAGCATCGCGCCAACCTGCGTGCGAACGAGATGCGGAATCTGCGTGGAAGTCCAGATGGTTAATTTGGGCTCGCCGGCGTCGAACGTGGCAACCACACCGCGTGGTTCCATGGCCATGGGGATGAGGCGCTGGTTGACCATGCGCTGCTTGATAATTTTGTCGGCTTTTTTGAATGCACCAGCAACGTCGCCGCCCTCGAGCTCCCAGCGATAGGCGACGTTGTCCGCGAAATTGTCGTAGAGCTTCGGCGAGCCTTTGGCGATGGCCTTTTCGGGGTCAACGACGGCGGTAAGGGGCTCGTAATCGACTTCGACCAGGTCGACGGCGTCACGCGCCGCGTAGCGTTCGGTTGCAACGATGACCGCGACAGGCTCGCCGACGAAGCGCACTTTGTCGGTTGCGAGGACATTGCGAACGGCGGGCTTCATGTCCGGGATTTGCGCCGCGCACGGCACGGGACCGATAACGCCGCGGAGGTCTTCCCCTGTGATTACGGCGACGACGCCGGGTGCGGATTTGGCCTTCAAAACATCGACCGAACGGATTTTGGCGTGCGCGTACGGGCTGCGCACAACGGTCATGTAGTGCATGTTCGCGAGTTGAATGTCATCGACGTAATGCGCGAGACCTTGAATGAGGCGCGGATCTTCCTTCCGCTTCATCGGCCTGCCAACGTATTTTGCCGCCGTCGCCATGGTTAACCTCCGTGCTGACAATGCCCTTCAGGAACCTAAAATTCCCACCCTTCGCAAAGGCCGCTCCCTTCCTGCGTCAGGGCTGGCAGGATGGGGCACCCGCAAAATCCCCGCACTTAGCGGCTAGCGCGCTTTGGCCTGCATCTTTGTTGCTGCGTATTGAATTGCTTCCACAATGTTCTGATAGCCGGTGCAGCGGCACAAATTGCCATTGAGCGCGCCGCGAATTTCGTGCTCGCTGGGCTTCGGATTCTCGTTGAGCAAGGCGACCGCAGTGAGAATCATTCCCGGAGTGCAATAGCCGCACTGCAAGCCGTGTTTTTCCCAGAAGCCTTCCTGCATAGGATGAAGGCCGCCGTGGCCGTTGGACCCGTTCGATTTCCAAGTGCCGGCCAATCCCTCGATGGTGGTGATTTCCGTACCATCGGCCTGCGCGGTGAGCATGGTGCAGGATTTCACGGCTTTTCCGTTGAGGAGCACCGTACAAGCGCCGCAGAGGCTCGTCTCGCAGCCGATGTGCGTACCGGTAAGGCCCAGCGTGTCGCGAAGATAATGCACCAAGAGCAGGCGCGGCTCGACTTTGTTCTCGTGTTCCTTGCCGTTCACACTGATTCGGACGTCAATGGCCATGGCGCGCCTCCGCGAAGTACTTCCCGGATGTTTGACTGGGCTTCTAAATGGGAATTGAAAGTTACTCCCGAGGCGCGAAAATATCAAGGCGTGAGGTTCGGCTTGCGGTTTACGGGAGTGCGGCGCGGGCTTCGGGTTGGCGGCGGGCGCGGAGCCGCAGGACTTTGCGCTGGTTGGCTTCGAGCACTTCAAATTGCAATCCGTCATAATCGAGTTTTTCGCCGGCTTCGGGAACGTGCCCTGCAATGTGATTGAGCAGGCCGGCGACGGTCGCCGCCGTGGATTCCACGTCGCGGTCATTCAAGTGGATGCCAAACAACTCCTCGAGCTTTTCCACCGCGAGGCTGCCGCGAAGAACCATACTGCCTGAACTTTCGCGGATCACGTCGGGCACGGGCTGGCGATCCTCTTCTCCAATTTCGCCGACAATCTCCTCGACCAGATCTTCCGCGGTGACCACACCGGCCATGGAGCCGTACTCGTCAATCACAATAGCCATTTGCTGGCTCTTGCGCTGCATTTCCTTAAGGAGGCTTGATCCCATTTTCGCCTCGGGAACAAAGAGCGCGGGACGAACGAGTTCGCGAACCGTGCGTTGGGCCGATTCGCTTTCGGGGACTTGCAAAACGTCGCGCGCGATCACGATGCCGATAATTTCGTCGAGATTATTTTCATAAACGGGCAGGCGTGAAAGTTTGGCTTCGACGAGCACGCGGCGCAATTGCTCGATGCTGGCGCTTGCGGGAATGGCAACGACGTCTGGCCGCGGGGTCATCACTTCCCTGACGCGCTTGTCGCTGAATTCAACGACCTGCTCAATCAGGCGGGCTTCATCCTGCTCGAGGATGCCTTGTTCCGTGGCCGCGTCCACAATGGCTTCGATGGCGTCCTGGCCGTCCGGGGAAGCGCCGCTATCGGGCTCATCCGAAATATGCAGCAGGGAAATGGCGAATTCGAGAATGGCTTGAATCGGCCAGACCAGCCAGGCGAAAAGGCGGATGACGGGCAAAATCGGAATGAGCCACTTGCCGCGGGTTCGCGCGAGCAGCAGCGCGGGGAAAAATTGCATTCCCACGATGACTTCGAGGCCGAGGAAGAAAATCATCTCGGCGACGATTTGCCAGGTTTCGCCGGCAAAGAGTATGACGGCGCGCGCGGTGAGGACGGAGATGACGACGAGCCAGAGACGCGTGAGGAGGCTGAATGTCCCGCTGGCGCGAAAGCGGGCGATTCTCAGGCGCGGTTCGATTTCCGTTACGTAGGCATCCAGGTTTGCGTGCGCCGGCCCCGCTACCACGCGGCCAAGTTGCCGGTAAATGCGGTCAAGATAGGCGAAAACCGTCAAGCTCGCGGCGAGAAGTAGAATTCCGATGGTGTAATAAAGCAAACTCATCGCCTATTGAATCCCCAGTTGGCCGCGCAAACGCAGTTCGAGACGTTCCATTTGGCCACTGTCGCGCTCGTGATCGTATCCCAATAAATGCAGAAGGCCGTGAAGCATCAGAACGCGCATTTCATCGTCGAACGCGCGGCCGGATTGTTGCGCGTTGCGACGCGCGACGGCGGGCGCGATGGCAATGTCGCCCAAATACGAACCATTGCGCGATGGCGAATGCCGCAGGCCACGTGCTGACTCAGAGCCATTTCGTGCCGCGCGTTTTTTTCTTGCGACAGCTCCCGATGGAAACGAGAGGACGTCCGTGGGCTTGGCTTTGCCGCGATAGAGGCGATTCCAGCGCGCTATTTGCGCGTTCGTCACCAGGCATACCGTGGCGGCGTCGGGCGAGATATTCAGAAGCTTTGCGATGCGAGTGAAGAATCGCTCCAGCGAAGGAGAAGCAACAGATACACGTCTCTGGCGGTCGATGACCATGGGCTGGGAACTACTCCGCGCTGCCGCGGCGGCCGGATTCGCGGGAATGATTGTTGGCCGCGGAACGATTGCCGTGCTGCCCGCCGTCGTATTCTTCGTAGGCCTTGATGATGCGCTGCACCAGGTTGTGGCGCACCACATCGCGTTCGTCGAAATGGATGATGGCAATGCCCTCGATTTTCCCGACGACGTCGAGGGCTTCGACGAGACCGGAACGCCGTTCGGTGGGCAAATCGATCTGAGTGACATCGCCAGTGATTACGGCCTTGGAATTAAAGCCCAGACGCGTGAGGAACATTTTCATCTGCTCGCTGGTGGTATTTTGCGCTTCGTCAAGAATCACGAATGAATCGTTCAGCGTGCGACCGCGCATGAATGCGAGCGGAGCTACTTCGATGATGTCCTTTTCGAGGAAGCGTTCGAGCTTGTCGGCCTCGAGCATGTCGTGGAGCGCATCGTATAGCGGCCGCATGTAAGGATCGACCTTCTCCTGCAACGTGCCGGGCAGAAAACCGAGACGCTCGCCGGCTTCGACAGCAGGACGCACAAGGATGATGCGGTTGACTTGCTTGGTGAGGAGCGCGGAAGCCGCCATGGCGACGGCTAGATACGTCTTCCCTGTTCCGCCGGGGCCGATGGCGAACACCATGTCGTATTGCTCGAGCGCATCCATGTAGCGGCGCTGGTTGGGACTCTTCGCGGCTATGGGCTTTTTGCCAAAAGCGCGCGGACGCGGGTGCTCGACAGTACCGCGCATCGAGAAATTTGGTTCTTCATGAGCCATGCGTAGCATCGCTTTCACATCCGCGCTTTCGATTTTCCGGCCCTCGCGAATTAATTCATTGTAGTCGTTCAGGAACTTGGCGGCGCGGCTCACTTCGGCTGGATCGCCTTCGATTTGCAGGTCGCTGTCGCGCAATTGCGTGGTTACGTGGAGAGTCGATTCGAGGAGCTTAAGATTCTCGTCGTAGGTGCCGAATAGATCGGCAATGCCCCCCGACATCCTGACGGTTTGTCTCATCTAGGTAGGTTGCGTGTAGATCCTTGGCGCCTCGATTGCGCCCAACCGAATACGTTACAGTAGAGGGGC
>DATGJE010000243.1:0-3515 GCA_035295305.1 Candidatus Acidiferrales bacterium
CGGAGTCTGCCTGATTCAGCTTCCCAACGCTTTCGGTCTTCTCAGCGTCGCGCAACAACTCAAACGCGGTTTTCGCGAGGCAAGATCAGGCACTTTTGAAATGCGCTATTGGACGCACGCAAGCATTCGCCGTGCACTGGAGCAAGCCGGGTTTTCGCGGATCAAAATTTACGCCGACGGTTTCTTCTCTCAAAATCCACAACTGACGGATCTCGATCTTCTTTCGCCCGGGGGTAGATTGCTCGTTCGCGCTTCTTCGGCCGGCCGCCGGGCCGCAAGTGCCCTTCCCATCCTCACGGGCGTCGCCGATAGCCTCTGGATTGAAGCGCGGACTTCCCCATCCCGCGGCTAATACAAGCCATGCACGCTGTTAAAATGAACTGGAAATTTACTTCAACTGACTTGACGGGATCTAAGATCCTTTCGGGTACCAGTCGAGGAGGCGCACTTCGATGCCCGTGCCTTCCAAATCCTTCTGGAACGCGCTGATATCCGAACCGCGATAATGATAGGGAATGGCAATCTTCGGATGGAATTCCTTCACCGCGTCGGCGGCCTCGTCGGGCGTCATCGTGTACGGCAGATTCATACACACAAACGCCACGTCGATGTTCTTGAGCGCGCGCATTTCTGGAATGCCCTCCGTGTCTCCCGAAAAATAAAATCGCTTGCCGCCATAGGTGAGCACGTACCCGTTGCCGCGTCCCTTCGGATGGTAGAGCTCTCCGGGCGCCCGTTCGTGCTTGATGTTGTACATGGGGATTGCTTCGATGTTCCAGCCGTTCCAATTCTTGCTCTCTCCGTTCGAAATCGGGCTCGCGCTCGTGACCGTGGCAACAACGGCGGGCGGCGCAAAGATTTCCGTTCCAGACTTGCTGACGGCGGCAATTGAATTCGGATCCATGTGGTCGCCGTGAATATCGGTGATCAGAATCAGGTCGGCGTGCGGCAAGCCCTCGAAATTCGCGGGCTTCGCCGGATCCAAATAAATGGCCTTTTCGCCTGCTTCGATCATCAAGCTCGCGTGATAAATCGGCGTGATTTTCACCGGTCCGGCGGCGGTGTCGAACGTCTGCACGGGACGAGCGGTCTGCGCCTGCGCGCACATGCCGAGAACACCACAAGTTGCGGCAGAAATAACGCCAATCATCAGAAGTCTAATCGTCATATTGCCCGCCTTTCGCGAAACTGGCGCGATGCTAGCACGACAAGTCTGCGGGTCGCAATGCGCGGCATTGCGTTATGTGCGCGCGACAGTTCACGTCATTTGCGAAACAAATAGATCACGTCAATCAACGCGAGAATTCCGACAATCACTTCAAGCACAAACGAGCGAAGTTCATTGAATTGTTCGACCGTGAAATCATAAAGTTCGCCCACGGCTCGAACTTTCTCCTCGACCAGATCGCGATAATCCTTCACTCCCATACGGCCGGCGGCCATTCGATGCACGCGCGCGTAGTACACGTCACTGACAAATTTTAGCCCGTTGTCGATACGCTCGGTGAGATCCATCACGTCGAGGCGAATCCGGTTAACGCGCTCGGCATCGCGCGGCAGTGTCCATCGCGAGAAAACAACGCTACGTTTGCGTTCGAGCATCGCGTAAGCATTGGAAAGAAGTTCACTCATCAAGCCATCGTAGTAACGAAATTCCAGCAACTGCATTCGCGCGTACTCAAGAATTTGCGTCGTCGGGGGCCACGTCTTCCCGCGGGCCGTATACCAGGGCGGCTGATGAACTAACCACGACCAGATCTTGCGGAAAATAGGACAGCCTGGATTGCAACACTTCTTCCGTTTCTTCGGGAGACAGCGGAACCGTCTCACCGCGCAGCAACTGCGCGATCTTATCGCCATGCGCTGAAATCAACTCCGCAGCCGTGGGGCGACTGGCGTTCGCATCAGTGCATTCCTGCAAGCTGATAACCAAATACGATTCTTGCAGCCAGTTGTTGTTGGGACGTATCACCGCCGCAGCAATTCGTTCCATTTGCCGCTGCACTATGGCGCGCGCCTGCCGTTCAACATCCGCGGCTTCAATCCATCGTGAGGCGTGCACCATAAGGTCGTTCCACTCGCAATCGAATGGAGCCTCAAACTGTACGGCCACGACGGCGAACGTATAATATTTTATCGAGCACTCAAGGCGTTCGCCGGTTTCCAAAGTGACTGGCTCCGCCCGGTCGAGAACTGGAGGATGGCTGAAACGAACATACTCCGGCGTGCGCCGCGTGAATCCCGGCTTGACGGCGCCGGCGGACGGCCCAAGGAGGGCTTGCAACTTGTCGCCGTCGAAGGCCTCTGCCACATCGTAGAGAAATAGAATTTTGAAACAGCCACGTAGCCGCATAATGCCTCTTCTACAATGGTTTCACGCCAGAGCGAGAACGCGCGCGAGGGGCCGTTACTTTTTCTTGTAGTCTTTCCATTCCCTTTTCATGGCTTTGGCCATTTTCTTAGCCGCTGATTGCAGCCAATCTGGTTTTTGCCGCCGCAAGTCATCAAGAATATGCTTGATTTGCCGCCGCGTACACAGATGAACATTCGCCGCTTCCGACCCCATCGCACGGAGCAGTGTTTCTTCGTCTCGTTCCTTTGGCAAATCGGCGATCTCGATGCGATCGGCATCCGGCGAAAGCCGCCGAATCAGCCAGCGTCCCACGATTTTCTGGAACGGATCGTGCGAGCGAACCGCCCCGCTGATCGCCTGCTGATAATTCGACTGGCAAAGGCTCACTTTTCCGGCAAGCCACACGCACGACGACGGCGTCATGGCTTTCGCTTCGCGAGCGATGCAACCACCTTCCCAATTCGCAATCGCGACGAACCTCTGTTGCCCCAGACTTCCCATGCCAGCCTTCCTGCGTACGACTTTGTAATCCAATCCCGGGTCCGGCAGCATTTTCTTCAAAACCTCTTTCGCGTCTCGCGGCAGACCCTTCTTCACCACCCGCAACGCGTTGAGCTTCTCCCAGAAACTATCCGGAGGATTCAGTGCTTCAAATCCCAGCCTTTCCAGGTTCTTTTCGTGCTCCGCCAGCACAATCGGGCACCCGCCGCGTTTCAGCGTTTGCCGGTAGCCCTCTAGTATCGCGTCGCATCCGTCCGTCAACTTCACCGTCAGATCTTCCGATTCGATGGCTACTCTTACGCTCGCCGCGAGCCTTACCAGATCGTTCGTGTAGGGAAGCGGGTAAGACTCGTCGAAGTCAGTCACACCCCACGCGAGTCGCCCTTCGCCATCCCGCCAGGTTCCAAAGCTGCCCACGTGTAAATCACCCGCAGACAGAACTTTCGGCGCGTGGCGCAAGTCTTTGCATATTTCCGGCCACAGTTGGGTCCACCGATAGAATGTCCCGCGAAAGAAAAGAAACTCATGCTCTTTCATCTGCTCGTGCTTGCTGCGCAAGTCCGCTTCGACCACCGTGGTGCAACTACGCATCCAATTTTCATAACTTCGCGTCGCTTCCTGTATGTTCATGCTGTCTCGCGATTGCAATTTTCTCTTGCTG
>DATGJE010000244.1:0-19890 GCA_035295305.1 Candidatus Acidiferrales bacterium
TCTGCTCCACAATCTTTTGATACATTTTGGTCAACAGGCTGCAAATCTGCTGCAGGGAACCCGGCCTTAGGATGAGGTCAATGGGATTGAAACCCAATCAGCACGGGCAAACACAAAGTAATGGCACGCGGTCGGGGCCGCGGGAGTATCAACCGTCACATCAATGCGTGACCCTGCTCACTGCTTTTGTCAGAGAACCCTCGTAGGAAGAGACGGGAGGATAGATGGGGCTCCACGGATGCTCTCAACGTATCCGTATGTGACCATCCGGTTCCGGGAGCAGCGGTCAGAATGGAGAAGGCGTGAGCTTTCGACCATGTGCGCTTGCAACAGGCCGCTGCTCTTTTTTTCTTCTCGCTGAAACACGAACCGCAGATTGGGCTTTGAACCGATTTGCAGAGGGGGCTTTCAAAATGAGCTTCACTGTCGGAGTAGTGCTGATCGCTTTCACCGTGGTGGGCTATGCCATATGGCAGTATGGGCCGGGCGTCAGGGAACGTTCTGTGCGCTGCCCGTTGCTAAAGAAACGTGCCAAGGTCCTCGCTGACCAGAGAGAGGCGAACTCTTATTGTTCTTACGCCGGACTCGAAGCGGTGGATCTCACATATTGTTCGTTTATGAACGGCCCTCTCGGCTTCAAGTGCAGTAAGGAATGTCTGCGGAACCTGTAGAACCTCCAACCGGTGTCACGCGATACTGTTCCGCAGCGCCCTGGAGTAGACTGAGGTCGTTTACAGCGACGACTTTCAGCACCCTGCTTTAGACGTTGTTCCCTTTTCTGAAGAGAGGTCGGTCGCCATGGCCAATCCAACTCGCGCCAAGCTGATCTTCAAACTAATCGCCGCCGTCACCGCGCGGACCACCGTTTTGGGGGCGCTGCTGTTTCTTTCCGCGGGAACACTGGCGTGGTGGCGGGGGTGGGTTTTCCTCGCCTTGATGTTCGCCGCGACGGCGACCATGATGCTCGGCGTCAACCAGGACTTGGTCGCCGAACGTCTCAAGGGGCCGTTCCAAAAAGGGTCGCGGGCCGACAAGGTCCTGGCTGTCGCACTGATCCCCGCGATCGCCGGGCAGTTCGTCTTCATTGGGTTGGATGTGTCCCGGCTGCACTTGCTGGGGAAGCCGAACGCGATAGTTTCGTCGTTGGGCCTCGCCCTGTGCATCGCGGGCTTCTGGATCATGCACGCCGGCATGCGCGAGAACGCCTTCGCCACCGCGGTCGTCAGGTACCAAGAGGAGCGCGGGCAGGTGGTCGTGGACACTGGTCCCTACCATGTCGTGCGGCATCCGATGTACTCCGGCGGAGTCCTCGTTTTCGTCGGCATGCCCCTGTGGCTGCAGTCCTCGGCTGGCGCGTTGCTGGCGAGGGATTTCAGAATTGGCATAGCGAGCGAAGTTTTTGTAGCCGTCGATGAAGCTTAGCGACTATTTCTGATCAGGATTGGGGAGCATCCGATCGCGAATCATCGCCGGGAGTTCATGGCAGGCTGCGATGAACTGGCGAAGAGTCCGCCTGGTCGGGCCGAAGGAGTCGAACTCATTCACGGAGAGGCCGTTTTCGGTGTAGGCGCGCTGGAAATCAGGGAATTTCACCAGAAGCTCATCCACAATTTTGGGATCGACAGGCTTATTGATCCGCGAGACGACCTCAATATCGCTCGAATTGAAGCGAACCTGCCATTTGTGAGGCGGAGAGATCACGACCTCTCCACCTATGAATTCGCTCCAGTGCATGTGATTGCGGAAAGCCGCGGAGAGAAGCCGGATGCGATATTCACGCTCGCGAAAGATTTGGTACGTCTTCTTGAAGGTGGCGACTCCAGCCCACTCGAGGTAGCCAGGGTCGGTCGTGATCGAATCCATTTCCGCCTGAACCTTGAGCCAGTCGTCGAGGCGTCCCACCATGATGGTGCAGACGGGACCCATCGTGGAAATGTCCTTGCCCTCGGCTTGCCGGCGGTTCAAACCGCGTTCGACAGCTTCCGCGACGGCAATGCACTGCGGAAGCGAGAAACAAACCGTGGCGTTGATACTGATGCCGCGATGCGTGGCCTCTTCAATCGCTGCGATGCCTGCTTTGGTGACAGGAATTTTTACAATCATGTTCGGCGCCAAGGCGGCGAAATGCACTGCTTGCGCCACAATCGCATTCGTATCGCGGTAGAAGCGGGGGTCAGTCTGAATCGACAGCCTGCCGTTGATCCCACGATGCTGCTCGAAGATCGGCATCAGGAGCTCGGCTGCTTTTGTCGAAATTTCCTCGACCACCTTCCAGGCAATCTGATCTTCTGTTGCGATAGGCATCTCTTCGATAAGTTCGTCGATGCAATCCTTCCAGAGATGCATTTCCTTCTTTAATACTTCACCCACGATAACTGGATTGCAGGTGGCTCCAACCGCTCCGTGATCGAGCGCGTAGGTTAATTCCTGGAGAGATGCCGAGTCATTCCAGAGACACGTGGGAGTCGTCTGGGTCATCTCGTACAAGGGACTCTTGAATTTTACGAGTTGATTCATCGGCTCCTCCGCACCGCCCGCAGTCGCCATGTAAACACAATGGTGAGACGCATCGGTCGAACACGAAGCAAGAAATCAAGGCGGACGACCGGATTCCTGCGGCCTCGACTGAGTATACACCAGACGCGTTGAAGACGAAGTCTGTCCCGAAACGTTTTGGTTTTGGCTTTATGACACTTTCTTAGTAAGCTCCTGATTTGCAAAACATGTTGACTCGAACCCTGAACACCGCGAGGAGAGCTGGCTTGAAGTCAAAAGCGAAGCGCGTAAGGCGCCACGTTACGATTCGCGAAGTGGCGAAAGCCGCAGGGGCCTCCGTCTCCACAATTTCTGCCGCACTGAACAATTCCGACTATGTCAGCGCGGACATGCGGAGCCGAATTGAAGCAGCAATCAAGACGCTGAAATATTGCCCGAACGACCTCGCACGAGGCCTTCGCCTTCAGAAAACTCACTCGATAGCCATCGTGGTTCCCGACCTGTCGAATAACTTTTACATCGAGCTCGTGCGCGGAGTCAAAGACTATTCGGCCTCCGCGAGTTACACGATCCTGATCGGGGATTCTCGAGAAAATTGGGAAGAAGAGCGTAATTATCTGGATTCGTTTCACCGGCGTCGCGTCGATGGAGTTGTGCGGGTTCCCGCCATGAACACAACAGGAGGAAAAGCGAAAGCGATCCTCGGAAATCTTCCGGTGGTTTACGCGGACCGTCACCCTCGTGAACATGACACCCATATCGGAAGAGTGGGAGTGGACAACACACAGGCCGCGAAGAGCGCGACATCCTATTTATTAAGCCTGGGGCACCGCGATATCGGGATCATTACGGGTGATGCTTCCAGCGGAACATCCCGGGATAGATTGCGGGGATTTATTTCGGCGATTCGCAGCGCAAAAATCCGCCTGGACCGCTCGATGATTCATGCCGGGCACAATGACATGGAAAGCGGCCATTTCCACGCGATGCAACTCTTGACGCGAGGGCAACGTCCCACAGCAATTTTTTGCACCAACAATATGATGGCGTTGGGAGCGCTAGCGGCGATACAAGAGATCGGCCTCGCATGCCCCGAAGAAATCAGCCTGCTCGGGTTCGATGATTTCTATTGGGCGACGCTGCTGCGGCCGAGTCTCACGGTGGTGCGTCAGCCCGCGAGAGAGATCGGGATGATTGCGGCGAGAATCTTGATCGATCATATCGAAGGGCGGTCAAGCATTCCTACACCAGCTCTGCTCAAGACACAACTTATCGTGCGAGACTCGTGCTGCCCTCCCAAGAAAATGTAATCGGTATTTCTTACGGCACATCAGGCAATTGGCGACGAGTGGCCGCCGCCTTGCCCGAGAGGCCATGATTTGACAGCCCGAGCACGCAGAAAGTACGCACCCAATCCCAACGCCAAAAGAATGACAGCGGTGCCAATGTTCTGGCGCTGTTCCGGAGTGCACGCGACATAGATCCACCCGATGAGCGCAACGATTGCCGGGACGGGATAAAACCACATGCCGTAGGGACGCTTGATTTCCTTTCGATATTTGCGGATGGCGAAAAGCGCGATGATCTGAGGGATGAACTGAAAGACGATCTGAATGATCATCAGAGCCGAGAGCAGCCGCTCGAGCGAAAACCAACAGAGCGGAATGGCCATCGCGTTGGTGGCGAGAAGTGAGACGGTGGGAAAGCGCCCCGTGCGATGGACGCGGCCGAACACCTTGAAAAAGTTTCCTTCGGCGCCCGCGGCGTAGAGGATGCGGGAATAACCGAGACTGCCGGTGAAAGCCCCGGCAAGAGTGGCGACAAGAATGAGGCACGTCATCACGGAAGCGGCGCGCGCGCCATACAGTTTGCCGATGAATTCCGACACCACCGCGTGAGAGACCGCGGCGTCTCGCCAGGGAATCGTCCCGATGATCACAACACTCATGAGAAGGTAAAGAACGGCAACGATTAGAACCGAGAAAACAATGGCCCTCGGGATATTCTTCCCGGGATTCTTGACTTCGCCTCCGAGATAGGTAACATTGTTGTATCCGCCGTAGTTATACATCGCGATTAAAGTAGCTCCCGCTAGCCCGTAAAAAAACGATTTGGAGAGATGAAATGCGCCAGGCGGAAAATCGAACGCCATTTTCGTGTTGATGTGAATCAGTCCGGACACGATTACCCAAAACATCGCAGCCAACACGACGGCCAACATGATGACCGAGTAACGCCCCACCTCCTTGACCGGACGATACAGTAGAAACGTGATGAGCACACAAACGGCGGCGGCGAGCGCGCCTACCCCGGCGTGGTTTAGTCGAGGCAAGAAGTAATGGGTATATTCGGCGAAACCGACGCATGCGGCCGAGATGGACAGCGGGGCGACGAAAATTGTTTCCCACAGGAAGAGAAAAGAGAAAAGATGACCCCAGGTGCGCGGGTTAAAAGCTTCGCGGAAATAAATATACGCTCCGCCGGCTCCCGGCATCGCCGCGCCCAATTCGGCGTAAACCATCCCATCGCAGACGGAAAACAAGGCGCCGAGAAACCACCCGAGCACAGCCTGCGGCCCGCCCATTGCGGAAAGGATCACACCGATGGTAATGAAGGGGCCGACGCCAATCATCCCCAGCATGTTGACAGCGACGGATTGAAGCAAGCCCATGCCGCGAACAAGCTTTTCGGAGGGCCCCGCGATCTCGGGAGGAAGATGGGGCGAAATGTTCTCGGCCAAGTCAGGCGTCCCGGAAAGAAGTGAATCGAATATCGAGCGGGGACTATAGCAGCGGGGCCGGACACGGGCAAGTCAAGAAACGCGAATGTACTGAAACGTTTTGGCACAAGGCTGAGCTTCGGTACGTTTGGGATGTGACGAGGAGTTTCGGGAGATCTCGCAAAAGAAAACAAGCGGTAACCTCCGAGCAATTTTGCGAGTGAGGACAGGCGACGCAGAGTACAAGCCGAAACGATTCGAGGAAATCGTGGGATTCGAGTGGCCGAAGTCGTGACCAGTGATCGGTTCGCGATTCTGCCGCTCGAAAGCCGGGAGTTTCCCGGTCGTGCACAATTCGCTGAGGGCAGATTCCATCATCATTTCAGGGGATAACGCTCGCGATCTTCCCGAACCTCCCGGCCGCGCCGGCTGGGCCGCCTTATTCTCCGCAAGAGTCGACGGCGACTGACTGGCCGCGGTATTCTGGTTACGTAAGCGAAGCGTCCGAGGGAAAAGGGAAATCTGGGAATCGGCAGGAAGATAGAAATTTGGGACTTGGCGTTTCGTGCAAAGCAGAGATCCGAGAGATTGGTTGAATGAGCGAGGAGAGGCGACGACCGTGACGACGTGTGGGCCCTTGAGACGTTCTATTCTGGTTGTGAGCAGTTTGTTTCTCTGTTGTTTCCCACTCACGCTCAGCGCGCGACAGAATCAATCCTCATCGCAAACGCCTCCTGATCAATCCTCAGGGCCACTCGCGAAAGCACAATCCGCTCTCGCACACGGAAATTCAGAGGACGCGATTCGAATTCTCTCCGATTACCTTCAAAATTCGCCCGCGGACTCGACCGCGCGAACCATGCTCGGACAAGCGTATGCCAGCCAAGGGCAGAACGATCACGCCGTCGAGGAGTTCAACACCGTCTTGCAAGCTAGGCCTGGCGACTACATCGCCCTAACAGCGCTCGGCGAAATCTATGAAGGCGAAGGCCAGCCACAAAAAGCTGAGCCGTTGCTGGCACATGCCGCAACAGCCAGCCGGGGAAACCCGCACGTTCGAATGGAGTGGGCAGTGGTTCTCGTGCAACTGCACAAGTACACCGAAGCTCAAAACGCATTGGCCGGCCTCACCCCACCGAGCGGCCGTGAAGGGCGCATCGGATTCCACCGGCTTGAGGCTTCCGTAGCTCTGGGGCTCGGAAATGCGCCGGCCGCCGCTTCTGAAATGGAAAAAGCGCTCGCCCTGAAGCCGACGGATCCTGGGCTCGCTATGGCGACGGCAGTGGCGGAAATGCAATCGAAGAATTGGCGACGCGCAGCAGGTCTGGCAGAACCTATATTTTCCAGCACGCACGATCCACAAGTCGGCCTCATCTGTCTCGAAGCCAAATTGGAAATGCACGCCGATTTTCATCACACTCTGGAGTTGCTTCGCGCAACACAGCTGACAACCACGCAAGAGCTGGCGTTGCACGAGCATGTGGCGGAGTTGCTGATCTCTCACGAAAAATATTCTGAATCCATTGAGGAGCTAAAGAGAACGGCGGAGCTCGACCCGCAGCGCGCCGACTTGCAGTTTGATCTAGCCCTCGCACAATTCCGGGCGGGCCGCTCCGGCGATGCATTGGAAAGCGCGGAAAAGTGCAAGGAGATTGGCGACAGCGCCGATCTCGAGGACCTGCTCGGCGACATTCAAGAATCGCGCGGAGACAATCTGGCAGCTGTAAGGAGTTATCAAGCGGCCGTTGCGTTGGCGCCGAACGAAGAAAAGTATCGCCTCTCACTCGCGGTGGAGTTGATCCGGCACAATAGCTTCGAACCCGCTCGAGTCGCTCTCAAACAGGCAGAGGAGTTGCAGCCGAAGTCCTGGCGAATCCAATTGGCACTGGGCATGGTAGAGCATTTTGGGGGAACGGATGACGCGGCGACAAAATATCTGCTGCGTGCCGCGGAACTGGCGCCGCAACCGGAGGAGGCGCTGCAATATTTGGCAGACATTCAGATGGACCGAGCCTCGGCGCCCGCTCCCGCGGCGGTTGCAAAACTGTGCCAGTATGCGGACAGCCAGCCGAAAGACGGGCACATGGCGTATTACTGCGGCGCGGTGCTCTTTCGCCGAGACTACGTTACGGGAGATAAAACGCACGCCGCCGAGATTTTGCAGCGCTTGCACGCGTCAGTTGCGCGGCTTCCGAGGAACGATGCCGCGCCGCATTGCCAATTGGGCAAAGCGTATCGATGGCTGCAACGCTGGCCGGAAGCCCTCGGCGAATCCGAAGTCTGTGCACGCATGGACCCAGAATCCGCGGACGCGCATTACCGGCTGGCGCAAATTTACGAGCGCATGAAGCAACCGGAAAAACAGCGGAAGGAAATAAAGCTGTACGAGGCGGCGTCAACGCGCGTGGCGGATGAGAATGCGCGGCGCGAAGCAACGATGAAAACATTCCTCTACACGATGCAGAAGGAAACGCAGGAACAGAAGGAAGCGCCGGACCATCAGTGAGAATGGTCCGGCCTTGGGCTGTCTGGTTTCCCGAATTAGCGAGTGGACTTCCCCGGTGGCTTGCGAGCGCCTGCGGTCCGAGATTTCATCATCTCAGGATTCTTGCCCAGACTGACCATGTTGGCGAAAATCCGATAGGCGCCGGGAACTCCCTCGGGCATCTGGCGGTAGAAAGCGTAGGCGTTATAGATGTAAATGCCCTTGCCGTATTTCGCGCAGACGAGGCCGCCTTTTTGGGGAGCCTGGCCAGGATCGTGCGTTTCGAGCAGCGGAACATACTGCGCGTCCCAACTCTCAAGAAATTTCGAGCCACGCTCTTCGACCCAATTTTCAAAATCCTTGGTGGTGATTTTGTTAGGCCACGTGAAAACCGGGTTTGACGGCGCCAAGATTTCGACTTGGGAGTTTTCGTCGGTAACTTCTTCGGGATTCGAACCCATTTTGTAGGGATACGGACCATAATTGTGGTCGTACTCGGGTGTGTTGTATTGAACGATGACCACACCGCCGCTCTTTACGTATTCGAGGATGCGGTCGTTGTGGATTTTGAGATCATCGCGCACGGCGTAGGCGCGCACGCCGAGAATGATCGCGTTAAATTTTGAGAGATTCGCGCTCGCAAGATCTTCCGGGGTGAGGTAATGGACGTTGATGCCGAGATTCACGAGAGATTCAGGCATGTCGTCGCCTGCGCCCACGATATATCCGATATTCAGCCCCGGAGCGACTTTCACATCAACACCGGTTGTGCGATAGGTGGAAGCTCGATAGAGATTGTAAGGACGCAAACCGGGATAACCGACAGTGTGATAGCCCTCCTTGTAATCGTGACCTTCATAGGTGGCAACGGCCGTAATTGCGTACGCCTTTTCCTTGAGCCCGGCAGGCGTGACGTGGAAGTTAAGCGTCTGGTCGTCTCCGTCCTTCGAAGTCGAGAACTCTTCCTGCGGCGCCTTCCAGCCTTCCGGCAAGGCGAGTTTTACCGTTCCCTTCGCGGGTCCTTTGACATTGCTGTGAATGTTGACCGACACCTCAAACGACTTTGCGTACAAAGGAACAATTCCCGCCTGCGGAGCGATGGAAACGGAAATGGCGGGACCGGTGATCAGCGGTTCTAGCACCGTTCCCGGGCCGGTTATCCGCTGCACGGACTGAACTACTTGCGCCAATTCGAATGGCGCCCCGTCGAATACAAAATGCACTCTGGCGGACAACGGATAGGGAGCTAAGGGCAGACTCAGATCCTTCGGCACGTCAATGTCATAGTAGGCTTGCTCAATGCTCGGACGCGTGAAATAAGGGCGCGTGAAACTCGCGTCGGCCGCGGCGTGAACTGTGAAGCGCAGATCCGCGGACTGATTGCCTTTGAGCGTGCCGCCCATTTTCGTCGCAGGATCGATGGACCAATCTTCGTTCGCTGGAGCTTCCAACACGGCGCTCTGCAGTTCCACGGGAAGATTGGTTGGATTCGTCGCGTGGATGCTCACCCAGAATTCCTGTCCCGGGATTGCCACTTGAAAAGTCGGCTGATTTCTGAAGAAGCGCGCGAATGGCCCTGTCGGCTCCTTTTCAGGAGCCAGCGTCGCAAGAACCGAGATGCCGAGGGATTCGGCGAGGGCATTTTCGAACTGCGCTTGCTTCACTTTTAGTTCGTGAGTCACATCGTACTTCGAATCGGCGGTCAGGTCGCTGCCGGCTATTTTTTTGATCAGTTCGTTCGTTTGTTTCAAACCTGCAGCGAGCGTCGAAGCAATCGCTTCCGGATGCTGGGCCGAAAAATCATTCATAGCTTTATCGACCAGAGAATTGATCTGCGATAAATCAGTCTTCAGGAAAGTAGAATCACCGCCTTGCGCCAGACTCGCGATGCCGACGAGCGAAACGTCGATGCCATCGAAGAATGACGACTCTTTTTCCGGAACGAAGACGAGCGATGCGAACCGGTGATACGGAGTCATCTCCGCTTCCGCCGGAGGCAGGCCTGTGCCGCCGCTCTGCGACTTTTGGTGGCCGAGACCCACGCGGGCGAACTGGGTGTACGTTAATCCGAGGAAAGGATTGTACTCGCCTTCCGGAATTTCAACAGAAGGGGAAAGCGCTCCGTGAATGACCGTCCCGTTCGTATAGTTACGAAATTCGGCGGGATAATATTTGCCGTCCGCGTAGTCTAAAATCCCCTTGTCGGTGACGGGGGAAAACGGCACGAGCGCATAATCCTTCAGCGGCTTCCAGGGGCGTAAGCCTTCCTTGATCTGCTCGGGAAACATCGCCGGATCGCCCGCCGCCTTGAAAGCTTCCTGCGCCATTTGGCCAGCCACTTGGTGATTGCCGTGGCCGTCCGTCCGGCCACCAACAAAAACGGAAGTAATGACGAGAGGGCGAGTCATACGAATTACGCGCACAACATCGGAGAGGGTTTGATCGTGTCCCCATTTCTCGAGCGCCTCTTCTTTTGTCTTGGAAAAGCCGTAGTCGCACATTCGCGAAAAGAATTGTTGGACTCCGTAATAACGGCCCGCCGCGAGCAGTTCTTCCGTGCGCACCAGACCTAGCGCGTCAAAGTAGTCCGAAGACATAACATTGGCGCCACCTTCACCGCGATTGAGCGTCAGCAGAGCGGCTCGCACGCCTTGCCCGCGCGATTCATAGGTCAACATTCCTCCGTCTTCATCGTCGGGATGGGCGGTGACCATTATCAAGCTGGCACGGGTGTGGAGTTTCAGAAGGCTCTGCCAGAGCGCGGCCGCTCCCCGGTCAGAATCCAGCGCTTCTGCCGCCGGAATCGGTCTTGAACTGACCGCGTTCGGAGATTGCGCTCTCAGCGGATTCGATCGAAATAGAAAAGGCACTGCGCAGGCCAAAACGGCGAAAGTTACGGGAAGAATCTTGCTGCATCGCGATGCCATTCTCTCTCCTTTGCAGGTTGCGAGATATCTAGTGAAACATTCCGTACGTGCGGGAATCAGAGGTCGCCATGCATTGTCCTCCGAATGCGCACCGACCATATCGTTTCGCGTGAAAGCAAATGCCGAACGTCAGTCTGAGCTTTTTCTTCGATCCGGAGGACATCTGTCCCACATACGGCGGATGTGGCTTTGAAGATCCGGTCTGCGAAATGAGAGGCGTTTTGAATCCGTCCAATCGCGGCTGCGTTCGGCATCCAGTCTCCATAATTTTAATTCGGAGTAACGGCATTGTACGACCGCAAGGAACGTTGTCAATACAAATGCCAAAACGTTCTGGCATTCTTGCGCATCTCCATTCGCGACCGTTACACACCTTCAAATATTGGCAAACTTCGCACCCGAACGCTGCTTTCCAAAAAATTACTTGACAACGATTTTTGCGAATGTTACACCCCCAAGCATTCTGTCACCGAATCGTTTCGGTACTTTTAAATAGTGGGTCTTTAGGGGGCAGCATTCAGCCGACGATATCTCATTTCTCTTTCTCAGGCTTTTCAGTGTCGAGTTGGTCCTGAAAGGCGTTCGCGGCGGTGTGCGTCTCAGAGCAATCCGTCGAGGACCTCGATCATTCAGGTGCGCTGGGTTGGCCGACGGTGCGGGTTTTGCTTTAAAGCGATGCTATTCAAAGTTTTTGCCTTGTTTCAAATGGGGCGCGGGTGGCTGTGCGGTTTTGAATCCGACTGCGTCAACGGTTGGGCGACTGCTCATCGAATCTGAAAGGTGGAGGCTGCAATGAATCGAGGGAACAAGACTCGGAGATTGCTTGACTGGGCCATGCTGCTTGCCATGTTGCTCGGGATTTCTGCTCTGCCTGCGTTTGGCCAAATCGATCGCGGCGCCATCGCGGGACGGGTTCTGGACGCCTCCGGAGCCGTCGTGCCAAGCGCGACAGTGACGATCACAAATAAAGCTACAGGGGTCGCGATAACGACCCCTGTTGATGCCGCGGGGGAGTATCAGGTTCTGACGTTGATTCCCGGCATATACTCCGTGAAGGTCAGCGCCGCCGGATTTGACAGTGTTTTGCGCGATGACATTACTCTGCACGTCCAGGATCACCTTTCCCTTGATTTCACTCTGAAAGTCGGTTCCGTGAAAACGGAAATAGTGGTGACAAGTGGCGAGCCAATACTGCAGACCCAAACGGCCGATCTCGGAACTGTCGTGAATGAGCAACGCGTCAACGATCTCCCTCTGAACGGTCGTCGTTATGCCGATTTGGCGCTATTGGAACCTGGAGTGGATAAGTATTATGGTGCGGCTAATCCTGCGCCTGACCGTTTCAGCGTCAGCGGAAACAGCGAACTCCAGAACAATTTCTTGCTAAACGGCATCGACAACAATTCCTTCTCGGAAAACCTGCAGGAATTGTCGGTGCAGGTGGTGCAGCCACCACCCGACGCTGTACAGGAGTTCAAAATACAGACCCGCACGTACTCAGCTGAATTCGGCAACTCCGCGGGAGCGGTGGTCAACGCGACCATCAAATCCGGGACGAATGGGTACCACGGAGATCTGTACGAGTTCCTTCGAAATAAGGTCCTCGACGCAAACACGTGGATTAACAATACGACTGGCATTCCGCGCGGCGGCTTCTCCCAGAATCAGTTCGGCGGCACATTGGGCGGGCCGATCAGGAAGGACAAGCTGTTTTTCTTTGGCGATCTGGAACGGTTCACCAGCCGGGAAGGCACCACCGTCCCAAGCACGGTTCCGACACCGCTGATGACGCAGGGCAATTTCACGGAATTGCCGTATGCCTTAAACAACCCGCAGGTACCCGGACAGTCCGGATGCTATGTGGGAAACATTATCCAACCGGGCTGCTTCGATCCGGTTGCTCAGAAGCTAATGAACTTGGTGGCTGGTACGGCGACTCCCAACGTCCCGCGCGCAGTGGCTGTGGAAGGCACCCCGGGAAGTTGGACAGGTGCACCGAACTACGTATTTGCAACGTCGATTCCCGATGACGTCTATTCTCTGGACGGTCGCATCGATTACACCCTCAGCCCGAAAGATCAGATATTTGGGAGCTACAGCTACCGGCACGTGAACCGGCAAGACCCCAGGTGGACGGGCAATCCCTTGATCGGCAATGGCAATTTTGCGACACAGTATCGTTGGCACCAGCAATCGATCGCGCTGGGCTGGACGCGTACACTTTCAAACTCGATGGTCAACGATCTACGATTTGGCTTCAACCGCGACTACGCTCATAGCGATCCCAATGGCTTGACTGTTGGCACTTCCCAAGCCCAGACGGCGATTGGCCTGTCAGGAATCCCGAACGGGCCCGGATCCGCTGGCATACCTCCGTTCTTCATCGGCGGCCTGACGACAGAAGGGACAGCAGCTTGGCGACCTCAGTACCAGATTTCGCAAGCGTGGAATCTCGTTGAGAACTTGAACTGGCTGAAAGGCACGCACAGCTTCAAATTTGGATATCAATACCTCCGGCGGAGCGACAATTTCCTGGATATCGAAGCCCCGGAGGGTCTCATTTTGGAAACCGGCGTGATCACAGGTAGCGAAGCGATGGCCCTGCCCGATTTGCTGCTCGGAGATGTCAACTTAGCTATTTTCACGACACCCCACGTCGTTCATTATTTCGCGCCGGGACACTCGTTCTACGCGATGGACACCTGGAAAACCAGTTCGAAACTCACCCTGACATACGGCCTGCGGTATGAGCTTTTCGCTCCGCTGATTGATAGGAATAACCAGACCACCAACTTCACGCCGGCGAACGGCGGAGGACTTATCACGGCGGCAAGCAATGCCTCCGGCTGGTATGATCGTGCTCTGATTCATCCAGACCTCAAGAATTTCGCCCCGCGTTTCGGCTTCGCCTATCAGATGATGCCTCGGCTGGTCTGGCGAGGTGGATATGGGATCTTCTATCAGCACGAAAACCGGATCGGCTCGGAATCCTTGATTCAACTGAACCCGCCGCAATTTGTGGATACTCAAGAAGTGACAGGAGCAACCAGCGATGTGTTTCAGTTGAAGAATGGGTTTCCGGCGTCCATCATTAGTGCGACAGCCCCGCCGTTGTACGACCTCCAGATACGGGCGCAGGATCCGAACCAAAGGACGCCGTATGTTGAGCAGACCAGCCTCGGACTCGAATATCAGGTTGCGAGTGACACAGTGGTCTCAGCGACCTACGTCGGCAATTGGGGGCGCAAGGAACAGCGTGTACGGGATTACAACCAGCCCATGGTCACGGGCTTCGATACAGGCTGTCCGATATTGCAGTATCCCTACGCTAACCTGAACACGGTAACGACCGTCGACACGTTCACCGGCACGGGTTGCGCGAGTGCTGGTTCCCACGCATACCTGGAAACCGCCACAAATGACGGAAATTCCGACTACAACGGCCTCGAAGTCGCGTTGCGACGCAGAATATCCAACGGCTTGAGCTATTCGCTGGGTTACACCTACAGCCACGCTCTAGCCAATTACCGCGACAACTTGACGGCTGGACAGTTACCTCAAAACTCGTACAACTACGGCGCGGAGATGGGCAACTCGGTTTTCGACATCCGTAGCCGCTTTGTCGCCAACTTCCTTTGGGAATTGCCGTTCGGACAGGGTAAACGCTACATGTCCGGTGACAACATGGCCAGCCGTTGGTTGGGTGGATGGCAATTCAACGGAATCGTAACGCTGCAAACTGGAACTCCGTTTGCCGTCACCGCGAATAATGATGGCTTGGTGGACGGCAATAATCCGGTGTATGCGAACTGTATCGGGAATCCCTACGCCGGCGCGACGACCAATCACAATTTGTACACAACGACGGGGTTTATAATTAATCCGGCGGCGTTTTCGCAGCCCGGTCCCGGACAATTCGGAACATGCGCTCCGTATCAGTTTCATGGTCCCGGAATCCAGATGTGGGACTTGAGCCTGTTCAAGCAATTCAAGTTTACGGAACGCTACCAGCTGCAATTTAGAACTGAATTTTTCAATGCCTTCAACCATCCCAACTTCGGAAACCCAAGTGCAGATATCTCTTCCCTAGGTTCGTTTGGAAAAGTTTCCAACACGCTTGCGCCGATTCTGGGTACCGATTCGGGCGGACCGGGTGATCCTCGTGAAATCCAATTCGCGCTAAAGTTTTACTTCTAGCGCGTCGCGGGAGCGGTGAGAGCCGCTCCCGCATCTTCTCTCGAGCGTTTCTGATTCCAATGCCGGATGGGATCAAACGCCCTTCTAGGAGGCGGGTTTGGCGGTTACGTGTCGTGCGACGGCAGCGCAGGCGACGATCAAATTCCTGAAAAACCAGTATGTCGAACGAGATGGAGTTGAGCGTCCCTTTTTTGCCGGCTGTTTCGGAATTTTTGGGCACGGGAACGTAGCAGGAATCGGACAGGCGCTGCAGCAAAATGAGGACTTCCCTTATTACCTGAGCCGCAACGAACAGGCTATGGTTCACACGGCGGTGGCCTTCTCGAAAATGAGCAATCGCCTGCGTGCGTTCGCGTGCACGTCTTCGATTGGCCCCGGAGCGACAAACATGGTGACTGGGGCTGCTACGGCTACCGTGAACCGCATTCCCGTGCTTCTGCTTCCGGGTGATATTTTTGTTCGCCGCAACGTCGCGCCAGTCCTGCAGCAGCTCGAATCGCCGCAGACGCAGGATATTTCCGTCAACGATTGCTTCAAGCCGGTCTCTCGTTATTGGGATCGCATCTCGCGGCCCGAGCAACTTTTGACTGCCTTGCCGGAAGCCATGCGCGTGATGACTTCTCAAGCTGAAACAGGCGCCGTCACGCTCAGCATGCCGCAGGACGTACAGGCGGAAGCTCTGGAATATCCATCTGCTTTTTTCGAGAAGCGAGTTTGGAGCGTTCCGCGGGCGCGAGGAGACGCACAAGCGATGCGTCGCGCAGCCGAAATGATTCGCGCGGCCCGGCAGCCGCTGCTTATTGCCGGTGGGGGCGTGATCTACTCGGAAGCTTCAGGAGCTCTCGCTAAATTTGCCAAACATACGGGAATCGCCGTCGCGGAAACGCAAGCCGGAAAAGGTTCGCTGCCATTTGATCACGCGCAGTGTATCGGAGCCATGGGCGTGACGGGCACTCCCGGAGCCAATCTATTGGCGCGCGATGCCGACCTGATTATAGGAGTCGGCACGCGATATACGGATTTCACGACCGCTTCGATGACTGCGTTTCAGAATCGCGCGGTCAAATTCGTCAACATCAACGTAGCGGAGTTCGACGCGGGGAAACACGGCGGCGTGCCTGTGGTGGCGGACGCTCGGGTGGCGTTCGAGGAGCTTGCGCAACTCGTCGCTGGGCATCAAACCCCGGTCGAGTATCAGAATCGCGTCCGTGGGTTTCGGGATGATTGGAATAAGGAAGTAGAACGGCTTTTTCATCTTCAGCATGGCCTGCCGGTCAGCCAGAGCGAAGTCATTGGCGTAGTAAGTTCCGTTTCGGATCCCCGTGACGTTGTTGTCTGCGCGGCGGGTAGTCTGCCCGGAGATCTTCACAAATTATGGCGGGTTAGAGACCCCAAAGGTTATCACCTGGAATACGGCTACTCCTGCATGGGCTATGAAATCGCGGGAGGGCTCGGCGTGAAAATGGCCGCGCCGGAGCGCGAAGTCTACGTCATGGTCGGCGACGGGTCCTACTTGATGATGGCGCAGGAAATCCATACATCCGTTCAAGAAGGAATCAAATTGAACATCGTGGTGCTCGATAACCACGGATTCGGGAGCATCGGCGCGCTGAGTGAATCTTGCGGGAGCGGCGGATTTGGCACGGAATACCGGTTCAGGAAGGACGGAAAGCTCGAAGGAAATACGGTAAACGTTGATTTCGTCGCGAATGCGCAAAGTCTTGGTGCCGAGGCTGTCCGTGTTCGCACTCTCGATGAATTAAGGCACGCGCTCGTCGCCGCGCGCGTAAATACGCGAACGACTGTGACAGTAATCGAAGTAGATCGCAACGCGCGCGTTCCGGGCTATGAATCCTGGTGGGATGTGGCCGTGGCGGAGACCTCGGAAATAGAGAGCGTCCGCAGCGCGCGCGAAGCCTACGAAAAAGGCGTGAAGCGGGAGCGGTATTTTTTCTGAAGCCAGCAGTAAGCGTGGATTCATCAAATAATCAGGAGTAAAGAGAGATGGGGCAACAGCCATCGTTTTTGCGGGTGAGGTAGACATGCCAGAAGCTTCTTATGCTCAGGAGGTACTGATTCACCCAGCTCCCGTCGCACAGGACAAATCCGGAGTACTCGTGTCGGTTACGCGAGAACGGGCAAAATGGAACACGATCAGCTTCTCGGTGCGCCGGCTGCTTGCCGGGCAATATTGGCAGAGCAATACGCGGGACGACGAAGCCGCTCTCGTTGTCCTTGGAGGAAAAGCGACGCTGGACTGGGGCGAAGGGCCGCGCGAAATCGGCGGGCGCAAGGACGTTTTCAGCGGCTTTCCGTACGCGGCGTATTTTCCGAGCCGCACGCCTTTTGAAATTTCCGCGATCACCGATTGCGAATTCGCGGACTGCCGCACTCCTTCTTCGATGCGGCTTAGTCCACGAATCATTACTCCGGCGGATTGCCGCGAGGAAATTCGCGGCGGAGGGAATTGCACTCGCCAGATTGTCGATGTCATCCGCCCGGAGTTCCCCGCCGATAAGCTTTTGATCTGCGAGGTTTACACACCGAGCGGAAATTGGTCGAGCTATCCTCCGCACAAACACGACGTTCACAATCCGCCAGCGGAAGTGGACCTCGACGAAACTTATTATTACCGCATCAGCAAGCCGGAAGGATACGCGCTCCAGCGCCTGTACGATGCCGCGGGAACGCACGACAACACTCTGACTCTTGTCGACGGCGATTTGGTGCTGATCAAGGATGGCTATCATCCCGTGGTCGCGGCGCACGGGTACGACGTGTATTACCTCAATGTGCTTGCGGGCAGCGCGCGTTCGATGGCTGCCAGCGATGATCCGCGCTACGCGCACTTACGCAGGACTGGTTTGGAGCGTGATCCCCGCGTGCCTTTGGTTCGCGCCCGCAAAATGGAACGGAATTCGTAAAGCGATTTTTTTCTAGCGCGGCGGGAGCGCTGCCGGAAATTATCGCAAGACCGGCTGATGTGCGCCGCGGGCGTGTCGCAGCGTGATTTTTCGCTGCGCGGTTCGGGGCCAGCAAAGGAGATGTCGGTAATGCCATATCAGATTGGAATGGTTGGAGCGGGAGGCGTTGGAAACATACACGCCGCTATTCTGGCAAAGGATTCACGTGTGAAGCTTCACGGCTTTTTTGACCTGGAGATGACGCGCGCGCAAGCAATGGCTGCCAGGTTTGGCGGCCAAGCCGCCAGATCGCTCGAGGAACTTTTCAAGGGATGTGAAGCTATTTTTGTTTCCACTCCCAATACGACGCATGAAGAAGTCGCCATGCAAGTTCTAGAAGCGGGCAAGCATGTTTTTTGCGAAAAACCATTCGCGCTGAATCTGGAATCGGCCACAAGATTGCGTAATCGCGCGGTCCGCTCGGGACTTGTCTATCAGGTCGGCCATAACCGCCGTTTTGCGCCAGTCTACAAAATTCTTAAGGGCGCGATCGACAGGAACGAATTCCGGCCGCTTTCCGTTCACGCCAAGATGAATCGCGGAGAGCTGCTGAATCCGCCGTGGGTTTGGAACGCCAGCCTTACCGGAGGTTTTCTGTACGAAACGCCGGTGCACATGTTCGATCTGATGACTTTCTTCTTCGGAAAAGTGGATTGGGTGGAGGTGGCTGCGCGCGCTCACGAGCATGACGAACTGGATGATTTTTCCATCTTGCTCAGTTTTCAATCCGGCCTGCAGGCGACGATGAAAACTTTCGCCCATGCCACCTGGCACTTCCCTTTTGAGCGTTTCGAAGTTTACGGGATGCACTCGACGTATGAGACGTTTGAGATGGAAAGAATCTCCTTCACGAATGGCCTGGAAGCCCGCACGACCACTTACGATTTTTCTCTCGCGACCATGCAAGAGAAATGGGGCTATGTCGAAGAAGACCGGCTTTTCGTCGACGCCCTCGAAGGCAAATCATCTCCCCCCGTTACTGCCGACGACGGTTATAACGTCGTGGAATTGATCGAAGCTTGCTATCAGAGCGCCAGGGAAGGCGTGCGCGTCAACGTGGGCGCGCTCGTAAAGAAGCTTTAAGTTGGATAAATTCTCCGAGCAAATTCAGTTCGCATCTGCGCCTGTCAGTTGGGGCGTGCAGGACGATCCCGGGCCCGCATGGAAGCAACCCTACGAGCAAATCCTCGAAGAAATCGTTTCCGCGGGCTACACGGGCACGGAGTTGGGACCCTACGGATTCTTCCCCACCGATCCTGCGGTTTTGAATAAATCATTACAGCGCTTCGGATTGACTATGCTTTCTTCTTTCGTTCCCGTTCCGATCGCTGAACCTTCGCGCGTAGAAAAAGTGATCGAACACGTCCGCAGGGTCGGCACACTACTCTCCGCATTGGGCGCCCAGTTGCTCGTTCTTGCCGATTGCCAAACACCCCCGCGAATAGAAATCGCAGGTCGAGTGCCGGTGGACGGAAGCAAATCACTGACACTGGCTCAATGGAAGGGAGTGGGAGCGGTCATCCAACAAGTCGAGCAGTCCGCTGCGGAATTCGGCCTCCGCGTTGTTTTCCATCCCCATGTCGCCACTTTCGTCGAGACTCCTATGGAAGTGGAATGTCTTTTCGACGCACTGGCTGGCACGCAAGTTGGCCTGTGCCTGGATACGGGACACTGCGTTTACGGAGGCGGAGACCCCGCGGACGAGGCGCGAAAATACCGTTCCGCGTTGCAGTATGTGCATATTAAAGACATCGACGCACGCATTCTGGGCGAGGTTCGGCGTCAGAAACTTAACTTTGAGCAAGCGATTGGCGCCGGAGTATTCTCTCGGATCGGAAACGGATGCATCGATTTCAACGGTTTCTTCCGATTCCTGGCCGAAAGCCGTTATTCCGGCTGGGCGATCGTGGAGCAGGATGTGATCTACGGCAAGACAATCGTGCCGCCCGCGGAGAGCATGCGCGCCAGTCTGAGCTATCTGAAGAATGTAGTGTCCAGTCTTTCGTCCGCGCGCCAACCTGCGTAAAACGCTGACCGATCCGAAGCAGCTGTCAACAGGAATGAATTGGCCTATGCCGCTTGCAGCTTCATCTGCTGTCCAAA